>JAFYLG010000219.1 GCA_017537225.1 Lachnospiraceae bacterium | reverse complement strand
GAGTTAATCTAGTAAGACCCCTTGAAGACTACGAGGTAGATAGGTCAGAGGTGGAAGCATGGTAACATGTGTAGCTGACTGATACTAATAGGTCGAGGGCTTAACCGAGAAGGTTAAGTGGCTGGAAAGACGGAGAATCGATTGTGATGATGGAAAATCTTGCGTGTGTAGTTTTGAAGGTACAATTCTTTTTCATATAAAAATGCCTCCTTAGCTCAGTCGGTAGAGCATGCGGCTGTTAACCGCAGTGTCGTTGGTTCGAGTCCATCAGGGGGCGCTGCAAAGCCTCACAGAGAAATCTGTGAGGCTTTTTCTATTGTGCGAAGCATGCAAGACCTGATTCGCAGAGTAAATTGGGATATGGGCCCTGCGTTCTGCTGTTTCTTTGCTTCTCTTGCATTTGCCATGCCGATATGTTATCTTTAACATAGTGTAGTATGCTATTTAAGCCTAATGGTGTGATGGCATGTAGTTGTTGGAAGATGTACGGTTTAGAGATATATTGTTTGAAGATGTATTGTCCGAAGATGTATGTTCTGGAGGCAAGGAGGAACCATGGGATTTCAGTTAAAGGGAATGTTGTTAGGCGCCGCCAGTGCGGCAACTCAGATCGAGGGCGGTGAGTGCGGTCACAATTGGAATGACTGGTATCATCAAGGTAAGATCAAAGACGGATCCGATCCTGCCAGAGCCAACGACCATTATCATCGTTGGAGAGAAGATGCGGATCTGATGGCAACTATGGGACTGCAGATCTATCGTATGGGTATCGAGTGGAGTCGCATCGAGCCGGAAGAGGGTAAGTTTAATAAGGATGCCGTAGCCCATTATCGCCAGGAGATCAAGTATCTCAAAAGTCTGGGGATCCAGCCTCTTTTGACCATCCATCACTTTACCAACCCCATGTGGTTTGAGGAAAAAGGCGGATTTACTAAGTTTGAAAATGCTCCTTATTATCTTCGTCTGGTGCGTCTCTGTGTAAGATATCTTGGTGATTTGGTGTCGGAGTATATTACCATCAACGAGCCCAATGTCTATGCGGTCAATTCCTGGCTGTTTGGAGAGTGGCCTCCGGCAGAGAAGAATCTGGGTAAGACCATCGATGTGATGTCCGTAATGACCTATTGTCACATCAAGGCCTACGAATTGATCCATCGCATGCGAAAGAAGATGGGGTATAACGATACCAAAGTAAGTTTTGCCAATCATCTTCGTTGCTTTGTTCCTAAGGATGCGACAGATCCTATGCAGCGTATAATGGCAAAGGGATCGGAGTGGGCATTCCAAAAAGCCATGACGGTAGCTATGTGTACCGGAAGATTTCAGTTCCCTATGAAAAATTATGGCAAGCTGCCCAAGGGAGAATATTGTGATTTTCAGGCGCTGAATTACTATTCCCGATCGGCGGTGTCCAATGCCGGCAATGGTTTTCTGGACAATGTGCCTGTCAATGATTTGGACTGGGAAATCTATCCCCATGGTATCGTAGAGTGTGCCCAGTTCTTGTATGATGTGCTGCCCCGTCCCATCTATGTAACGGAGAATGGTACCTGTGATAATCAGGATACCTTCCGCTGTCGCTATCTGTATGAGCATTTAAAAGAACTGTGTGACAGTGGTCTGCCGGTACAGCGTTATTATCATTGGTGTTTCTGTGATAATTTCGAATGGTTGGAGGGCGAGTCGGCCCGCTTTGGTTTGATTCATGTGGATTATGAGACCCAGAAGCGCACAGTCAAAAAGAGTGGACAGTTTTACAGCGCCATGATTGCTGAAGGCGGTGTGGATGAGCACCTCTATGATGAATATGTAGATGGGCAGAGCTATCGCATCAAGTAATGTGATCTGTGGCAAAGTTGTTGCATCGATAGGCTGCTAAAATAAAGGAGAAGAGTTATGATCCTGCAGGATGGAAAAGGATTTCGTTTAGAGACAGACCATACCAGTTATTGGTTTCGGGTGACTCCTTTTGGACATTTAGAACATGTGTGGTACGGTCCAAAATTGATGGTGCCGGCATCAAGAGGGGATGGGGATGGTGAAGAAGTTACCGGCAGCACCATGTGGGATGCATTGGTGCTGAAGAGAACCATCGCTCCTGGTTCCAGTGTGATTTATGATGTGTCAGATCCGACATATTGCATGAATGTGCTTCCTCAGGAATGGAGTACTCAGGGGCGCGGGGATTACCGCGAGACGCCCTGCGAGTTGACCATGCCCGATGGTACCGTGATCCATGATTTTCAGTACAAGGGACGCCAGATCGTAGAGGGCGTGTGCTCACCGGAGACATTACCGGGAGCTTATGTGGAAAGCGGGGAAACAGAATCCAGCGGTGTCCAGACGCTGGTGATCTATCTGCAGGATTCTTTACAGAGGGTATATTTAACTTTATACTATACTGTCTACGAGAAGACCGATGTGATCACCCGCCGTGTGGTACTTCGCAATGAGGAGGAACAGTCTCTTACGATCCACAAGCTGCTCAGCAGTATGGTGGATATTCCGGACCGTCATTACCGCATGCTGACCTTTGACGGTACCTGGATCCGTGAGGCCCATCGCCATGACACCTGGCTGGAGGCTGGCAGTCATATCAATCAGTCTACCACCGGCTCCAGCAGTAACTTCCATAATCCGGGTTTTCTGTTGGCTGAAGAATTGGCTGACGAAGATCACGGCTGTGTCTATGGCTATAACTTGATCTACAGTGGCAATCACTATAGCTGTGCGGAAGTATCAGTCAACGGTACGGTTCGTGTCATGTCCGGTATTCAGCCCAGAGGTTTTCAGTGGACGCTGGCCAAGGGTGAGCGCTTTGAGACTCCCGAAGCGGTTTTAACATTTAGCGATCAGGGCCTCAATGGTGCCAGTGCTCATTTTCATGCGTTTGTCAATGAGCATGTGGTACGAGGAGATTGGAAGAAGAAAGAACGTCCCGTTCTGTTTAATAACTGGGAAGCTACCTTCTTTGATTTTAATGAGAGTAAGCTGGCGACCATGGCCAAGAAAGCCAGAGATATGGGCGCTGAGCTGTTTGTGTTGGATGACGGCTGGTTTGGCGATCGTAACAGTGATACCGTGGGACTGGGTGATTATCGCATCAATAAAAAGAAGCTGCCCAGTGGCCTGAAGGCATTTCGGGACAAAGTAAAAGGCATGGGCATGATGTTTGGCCTGTGGTTTGAACCGGAGATGGTCAATGAGGATAGTGATCTGTATAGAGCTCATCCTGAGTATGCAGTCACTGCGCCGGGCCGTGTGGCAGTAAAGGGAAGAAATCAGCTGGTTCTGGATCTGTGTAACCCGGCAGTACAGGACTACATTATTGAAAATGTAGGCCGTGTGCTTGATGAAAACGGCATCGATTATGTGAAATGGGACATGAACCGCCACATAGCGGAAAGTTATTCTCCCTGGCTGGCAGAGCAGGGGATCTCTCAGGGACAGTTTTATCACCGATATATCATGGGACTTTACCGTGTATTGCGAGAGATTTTCCATACCAGACCTCATATTTTGTTTGAAAGCTGCAGCAGCGGCGGCAACCGGTTCGATCTGGGTATGTTGTGCTACAGTCAGCAGGTATGGTCCTCCGATGACACCGATCCGATGGAACGCTTAAAGATCCAGGGCGGTCTGTCTTATCTGTATCCTCAGTCTACCATGGGTGCCCATGTGTCCATGGCTCCTCACCAGCAGACATTGCGAGAGACTCCTTTGTCCACTCGATTCAATGTGGCGGCCTTTGGCTGCCTGGGATACGAGCTGGATCTGCGTCATCTGACTCCCAAGGAGTTGGAGGAGATCCGCAATCAGATCGCATTTTATAAAGAACAACGCCAGCTGCTTCAGTACGGCATATTCCGTCGAGTACAGACTCACAAGAAAAATAAAGTATTGTGGCAGGTGGCAGATCTTGCGACTGGTGACGTGATCAGTGGATTTTTCCAGACCATGACTCAGGCTGCCGAGGGCAGTGACTGGCTGACTGTCAAGGGTCTGGAGTCTATGGCCATGTACCGGGTGCGGACCAAAGAGCAGTTTTTGTACATCAAGCGATTTGGTGGATTGATCAAGCATGTGGCGCCGGTGGATCTCAATCCCAACGGCGTGATCCTGCGTGAAGTCAACAAGCGTTTTACTATGCAGGACGGTGTGGAAGAGTACGTGGTGCCCGGTCAGGCGTTGGAGATGGGCATCTGGCTGAATAATCAGTTTATCGGTACCGGATATGATACCAAGCTGAGATTGCTGGGAGACTTTGGTTCTCAGCTGTATATAGTAACCAAATGGGGGAAAGATTATGATCACATTGGAAAGTAAAGTAAAGGAAGTCTATGCCCATCCGGTGGGTCACGATATTTTGCGCCGTGTGCTTCTGCAGGTGGGAGTAGGCGCTGTAGCCGTAGAGAATCCTCTGGTGGCCAACATGAGTGTAGGTCAGTTAAAGAAACTGACCGGAAAAATGCTGGGTGAAAGCTTTTGGAATAGTTTTTTAAATATGCTGAACATGGAAACGGATCGTCCCAGTGATGGAGATTGTCCTATCGCTCCTGTCTGGTGGAAGGAAGCGATCTTTTATCAGATCTATCCCCGTAGCTTTTGCGATGGCAATGGGGATGGTATGGGAGATCTGCCCGGCATCATCAGCAAGCTGGATTATCTGAAGACACTGGGTGTGACGGCTCTGTGGCTGTCTCCCATTTATGATTCGCCCTGCGATGACAATGGTTATGACATCCGGGATTATCACAAGATCCTGGATCAGTTTGGCACCATGGAAGATTTCGATCGTCTGCTGGAGGGCGCCCATGCGAGAGGAATGCGCTTGATCATGGATCTGGTTGTGAATCATACCTCCGATGAACATCCCTGGTTTAAAGAGGCTGTGACCGATCCGGAGTCCCCGTATCACCAGTATTATATTTTCAAGGATGGTACGGCCGATCAGCTGCCTACCAACTGGACTTCCTTCTTTAGTGGTCCTGCCTGGAATTATTATGAGGATATCGGTAAGTGGGGGATGCACCTGTTTTCTTCCAAGCAGATGGATCTGAACTGGGAAAATCCTGCCATGCGTGCCGACATCTGCGCCATGATTCGCTGGTGGCTGGAAAAGGGTGTGGATGGATTCCGTATGGACGTGATCAACTACATTTCCAAAGTGCCGGAGATCCCTCAGGGTGACGAGACGGTAGGTAAGCTGATGGGTTACTACGGCATCGAGCACTACTTCTATGGACCGAAGCTTCATGACCATATGCGTCAGCTGCGCAGAGAGGCCTTTGCCCCTTACAATGCTTTTACCGTAGGCGAGTGTCCCGGTCTCGGTCTGGAGATGGGCCGCATGCTTACTGGCGATGATCGCGGAGAGATGGATATGATCTTTTCCTTTGATCATCTGGAGAATCCGGGTAAGGTTCGTTTTGATGACTACCGCTACGACCTGAACTATCTGAAGGATTACTATATGGAGTGGACTCGTGGCTACGGCAATCACTGCTGGATGTCCCTGTTCTATGATAATCACGACAATCCCCGCATGGTGTCCAAGGTCAATCCGGATCCTGCGGTGAGAGAGCCCTTAGCCAAGCTGCTGGGACTGATCCAGTTTACGCTGCGCGGCACACCCTTTGTGTTCCAGGGACAGGAACTGGGTGCCGGCAATGTGGACTTTAAGGATATTTCTGAACTGCAGGATGTAGAGAGTCTGAATATGTACAAGGAGCTGATCCAGACCAAGACGGAGGAAGAAGCCTTTAAGATCATCCTGGCCGGCACCCGCGATCACGCCCGTGTCATGATGGACTGGCAGGAAGTAGCCTCTCAAAAGCAGGATCACCAGTCGGTCTATTATTTCTACAAGAGACTGATGTCTCTGCGTAAAAAATATTCTGTGCTGGTCTATGGCGATGTGGAATTCGTTCACGAAAAAGAAAAAAATCTGTTCACCTATTTCCGCGGTGGTGATGGTCGTGCAGAGGAAGATCAGCTGGTGGGAGAAGACCAGGAGGCTGGCGGCAGTTTCTACATCGAGTGCAACTTGAGCGAAAAGCCTCGCAGACGTCCTAAGAGACCGGAAGGCTATAAGGCAGTGCTGAGCAACTATGAGGAGCGTCTGGATAAGATGCAGCCTTATGAAGCGTGCCTGTACTATAAAAAATAAACAGCCATAGGCGTATGAAAAAACACAAAACACCTGATGGGAGAGATCCGTAAAGGATATTCCTGTCAGGTGTTTTTGTGTGCATACGATGAAGATCGCTATCCTCGTTGGTGCTGTGTTGCCAGTCGATAGGATATTATACCTTTCTCCTCATCAGCCCGTGCTTGTTACAGTAAATATAGAGATAACCGGAACCGCGAAATTGGATCCGCGTCTCGGCATTTCCTTCGGGATAGAATTTTTTCATCCAGAAGCGGTCACTGGTCACATAGGCTATAAAGGAGATGTAATGGGCCTTGGTCATGTCATGATGAACAGTGACAAAGGTTTCATCCTCCACTTTTTCAAAAGTGATGAGATGCTCCTCGTCCACTTCCTCGGATTCCAGAGGAGGCAGCAAAATGCCGCAGCAACTGATGACAGAGGCGCCGGTACAGTGGATGATATTGCCGCAGACGGGGCATACATAGATCTTGGAGCGCAGCATATTGGCAGAAGTGTTTTTGTTGGTGATGGGCTGACCGGACATGAGCTCCATAATGGACACATCCAATGCCTGGGATAATGGTTCTAACAGAGTAATGTCAGGCAATCCTTTGGCGGTCTCCCATTTGGATATAGTTTTGCTGCTGACACCAAGCTGTTCGGCCAGTTCAGTTTGGGTCAATCCTTTGGATTCCCGCAATTGTTTGATGGTAGCTCCTGTTACATAGGCGTTCATAGTTTGCCTCCTGCGATGGATGTTTTGTGATTTGTTCTCTGTAGGTAAGGTATCACAAAATAAAAGGAAAGACAATCTACTTTGCGTGGGATTTGAAAAGAGAATAAAGGAATGATGTGCTCGCCATAATAAATAAAAAAAATTTAGAAAAACATCTTGACAAAAACAAGAATAATTACTATTATTATATTAGAAATAGTAATTATTACTAATTCAAGTTTAAGATATAAATAGGAGAAAGGAGCACTTCATATGTTAAAGAACAAGACAGCAGTTGTAACCGGCGGATCCCGCGGTATCGGATATGCCATCGTAAAGAAGTTTTTGGAGAATGGTGCCAATGTGGCCCTGTTCGGCTCACGACAGGAGACCGTAGAAAAGGCCATTGCCAAGTTAAAGGAAGAGAACCCTGAGTATCCTGTCATCGGTCTGTGGCCCAATTTAAATGATCTGGCATCTGTGACCGAGGCATTTGATAAAGTAAAAGAAACCTTTGGCAGCCTGGATATCCTGGCCAACAATGCCGGTGTTTCTTCCAGCACCAGCCTGTATGATTACAAGCCCGGTGAGTTTGAGAAGGTGATGAACCTGAATGTGAACGCAGTATTTACCTGTGCTCACAGTGTGGCTCCCATCATGAGAGAACAGGGTGGCGGTGTGATCATCAATACCAGCTCCATGGTGAGTATCTATGGTCAGCCTTCCGGCAGTGCCTACCCGGCTTCCAAGTTTGCAGTAAATGGTTTGACCAAGTCTCTGGCCCGTGAGCTGGGTAAGGATAAGATCCGCGTCAATGCAGTGGCTCCCGGCATCATCAACACCGACATGGTGGCAGCATTGCCGGAATCTATGATCGCTCCCTTGGTGGCTCGTGTACCCCTGGGACGTATCGGTCAGCCGGAAGATATCGCCAATGCCTATCTGTTTTTGGCCAGCGATCTGGCCAGCTATGTAACCGGTGAGATCCTGTCTGTAGACGGAGCAGCAATGACCTGATGGTGACAGAGGAACCAAGACAGAGAAGGAAGAAGAATACTACAAAAAGTATAGAGGTCTTATATAAAGGATCAATAGTATAAAGAACCAAGGGAAAAGGATTTCAGGGAAAAGGAGAGAACAGAATGGATAGCAAGATTTTTAGAAGTATGTCTTATGGCGTGTATGTAGCAGGAACCATGGATGGAGATCGTCCCACCGGCTGTATCGTCAACAGCGTAATGCAGATCACATCTTCACCGGCTACCGTAGCCATCAGTGTGAATCATGACAATTATACCAATGGTTGCATTGCTAAGAGTGGTCTGTTCAGTTTCTCTATTTTAGCGGAGGATTCGGATCCTGGTCTCATCGGTGGTTTTGGCTTCCGCAGCGGTAAGGATGTCAATAAGTTTGACGGTGTGGATCATGAGATGGCAGCCGGCGTACCGGTAGTAAAGGATAGCTGTGGTTATGTAGTATGCCGTGTGATCAATACGATGGAGACTGCTACGCATACCGTATTTCTGGGTGAGGTGATCGATGGGGTTGTCTACGAAGGGAATCGCAAGCCCATGACCTATGCTTATTATCATCAGGTAGTCAAGGGAAAGAGCCCTAAGAATGCACCCACCTATCTGCCGGAAGAGGAAGAAAAAACGCAGGCAGCAGGCCAGCAGGAAGCAGTTCCTGTAAAAGAAGAAATAGTTTCTTCCAAGTGGAAATGCCAGATCTGTGGATATGAGCATGAAGGAGAGGAACTGCCGGAAGGATTCAAATGCCCCTGGTGCAAGCAGGGGGCTGAAAATTTTCACAAGGTGTGAATGTTAATACGTTAGAGGACAAAGCTACAACCTTTTATAAATGGAGAAGCCCGTTCCTAAGTCGAAAGACTGGGAGCGGGCTTTTCTTTTGAAAGAAACAAATAATATTACAGACGAACCTTGAACACAGCCTTGGTGATAGTCTCGGGGGCCTCTACCATGCCGCAGGTCTCATGAGCATCCTCAGGGAAGGCGATCAGGAAATAGCCGGGAGTCAGATACATGGTCTGTCCACCCTTGCCGTGGAAGAAGTAAGCGTCGGTCTCGGGCTTTTCTTCGTACAGTTCCAGATTTTCAGGGATGTTGATGCCCATCTTTTCGGCACCCTTCAGCACACAGTGGATATCGATGTATTCGTGATGATTCTCCCAGAAAGTCTCATCGGCGGGCTTGGTCTGCAGATCCAGTTTGAATACATAGACATCGGTGCCCTTGATCTCCACACGCTCGTAATCCAGCTTGCTCAAAAACTCATCATTTACATAGTCCAGGGCGATGTCCAGATCGGGATGGATGCCCTTATAGCGCTTTGCGTCTTTGATGTTTGCGTAAATCATAATATAAATTACCTCCTCTAAGATCCTGTAAAAAAACAGGAAAAGTTATGAAAACTATACTAATTTTATTATAATCCATCGAAGGTGTTTGTCAATGCTGTGTTTAGTGATTGGCAAATTTGTAGTAAAATTCATGAAAATGTATTCGAAATAAAGGGTTTGAATGCAAAACAAATTTGGAAAGCTATGGCACAATTTACAAAAGTATGTTATAATTCCTTTTGATTGCGATTGATAAAGCAGATATCGAAATGAAAAGAAAGAAGATGAGCGAAGTGGCTACGAAACATATACTGCAAAAAGAACATTTGTATGAACGAGTTGCAGATCTTTTGGAACAGCAGATCATCAATGATCACGAACATGGAGAGCGTTTGCCTTCAGAACAACAGCTGGCAGAGCAATATCAGGTGAGTCGAACGATTATTCGAGAGGCATTAAAGCTTTTGAAAGAAAGAGGGTTGATCGATTCCAAGACAGGAAGTGGCTCTTATGTAACAAGACCGGAGGCACAAAATATTGCGGAGGTAGTGTATCGTATTATCCGTATGGATCAAATTGATTATATCAGCGTTTTTGATGTGAGAATTATTCTGGAGCTGGAGTCGGTTTCCCGTGCTGCTCAGTATGCTACTGACGAGGAACTTCAGGAGATGGAACGCCTGCTGGAATTGATGAAGGATCCGGATATTACTTCGGCCACACGTTCCGGATATGATTTTTCCTTCCATTATCTCATTGCCAAGGCATCACGTAACCCTCTGCTGGCACTGATGACAGAGGCCATTGGTACGATTTGTCAGGAGATGATCCAGAAAGCTTTTCATTTGCAGCACAGTTTGCAGGATAGTATCATGCGTCATGGATGGATCATGGAAGCACTTAAGAGCAGAGATCAGGAGGCAGCCAAACATGCCATGTTGGGCCACCTGGAAAAGTCTAAGAGTAACTATGAAAAATATATGCAGGATTATCATACGAAATAATTGGATGTTAGAGCAAATACCCTTTTCTTTTGCAGTGGAAGAAAAGGGTGTTTCTTTTTTGAGAAAAGAGACACCTGGGATGTCACGAGGACGGAGCGAAAACAATAGGGAGGATCATCCGGTTATATAAAAAATACATCAAAATACATGAAAAAATAAAAAAAGATATTGACAAAATGCACATACAAGCTGTAAGATTGTAGTACAGGTTTTGCTTTGTAAGCAAAAAAGTGCACAGATACTGGCGAGAAGAGAAGCGTTCTGTAGAAGTGCGAAATCCAAGATGAAGTCAGGAGAATAGGTTTTGGTTCTTCTGATTCAATAAAAAACTCACAAAACAAGGAGGATTCATTTTATGAAGAAGTTTGTAGCTCTGTTACTGGCTCTGGTTATGGTAATGAGCCTGGCTGCATGCGGCGGTTCTCAGACTGCTGCTTACCCCGAAGATCAGATCACTCTGATCTGCCCTCTGGCTGCAGGTGGCGGCTCTGATGCTATCAGCCGTATGTTCGCTGCTGCTATGGAGAAGGAACTGGGCGTTTCCGTGATCGTTGAGAACAAGCCCGGCGCTGGCGCTGGTATCGGTCTGGAAGCTATCGCTGCTGCTGAGGCTGATGGTTACACCATCGGTTACATCCCTGCCGAAGTTACCACCGTTAAGGTAATGGGCAATGCCGAAGTTACTCCCGCTGACTTCGAGTACATCTGCACCGCTATGAAGATCTCTGCTCTGGTTTGCGTTCCCGCTAACAGCGAGTTCAACACTCTGGAAGATCTGATCGCTGCTGCTAAGGCTGCTCCTGGCACCATCACTCTGGGTACTGCCGGTGTTGGTAATGCTTACGAGCTGGGCCTGCGTGCTATGCTGAAGGAAGCTGGCATCGAGCTGAACATCGTTAACTTCTCTGGTGGTACTGCTGAGGCTATTACCGCTATGATGGGTGGCAACGTTCAGTGCTGTACCGCTGGTACTTCCGAGGCTCTGCCTTACGTTAAGAACGGCGAGTTCAAGGTTCTGTGCAACCTGTCTTCCGTACGTTCCGAGCTGCTGCCTGAAATTCCCACTGCTACCGAGCTGGGCTATGCCTGCAACGGCGGTTCTTGGGGTGCTTTCGCTGCTCCCGCTGGTACTCCCGCTGAGGTAATGGAAGTTCTGCGCGCTGCTGCTGAGAAGGTTATGGCTGATGAAGCTTTCAAGGCTGATCTGATTGGCAGAGGTTTCGATCTGTACAATGTTAAGCCCGCTGACTTCAAGGCTGAGGCTGAGGCTATGAGCGTAACCAACTCTGCTATCGTTACCGAGTTTGGTCTGTCCGCTAACTAATGCATTGTCAGAGATTGGTTTTTACTGATCTGACCTACATAGTTTTATAATGAAAGTTGCCGAGTCAGGTCCTCATTTGAGTTCCTGACTCGGTTCCTTACAAGAGACAATTTTCGGACGGTCACACGATAGGAGGTAGTTTGTTGTGATTAAAAAGGGTGATACGATTCCCGGCATTTTCTCTGTGCTGTTTGGTGTGCTGATCCTGGCTTACATCAAGACCAATGAGAAGATGGTTGTTATGTCTGCAGATACATACGGTGGCATTGGCCCTGGCTTTTTCCCCTTTGTATGTGCAGTGGCTTTGGTCATCTGCGGCGTTCTGTTGGTGCTGCGCGGCATCAAGCAGAATGGTAACGTAGATTATTTCCAGCTGACTCCTGAGAGAAAAGAGAATCTCAAGTCGGTAGTGATGCTGGCTGCTCTGGTATTTATCATGCTGCTGGCATGGAAGGTGAGCAAGATGTTCTTCCTGTGCCTTCCCATTTATGTATTTGCTGTAAACAAGCTGTTAAAGCGCAGCTGGCTCTTTACCATTTTGTTTACCGTAGGTATGACACTGTTTATTTACCTGTTGTTTAGAGTGGGCTTCCACATTCGTTTCAGACCCTGATAGGAGGAGGTTAGGATATGAGTTTTGAATTGTTAATGTCCGCATTTCTCGATCTGCTGACTCCTTCCGTATTCCTGTATATGTCCATCGGTATTATTCTGGGTACTGCTATTGGCGCATTGCCCGGTCTGTCCGCTACCATGGGTGTAGCTCTGGTTACTCCCATTACTTTCTGGTTGGATAAAGTAGATGGCTTTGCCATGCTGATGGGTCTGTGGAACTCTGCCGTATTTGCCGGCGGTATCACTGCTATTCTGATCAACACTCCCGGTACTCCTGCTTCCATCACTCAGGCATGGGATGGTTATCCTATGTACAAGCGTGGTGAGGGTGGTCTGGCACTGGGTATCAATGTTATCTTCTCCTTCGTTGGTGGTATGATTTCTATTCTGCTGCTGATCCTGCTGGCACAGCCTATTGCAGACTTTACCATCAAGTTTGGTCCTGCTGAGTACGCACTGGTGGCTCTGTTTGGTATGACCATGATGATCGCTGTTTCCAACGGTAAGGTAGTCAAAGGTCTGATGCTGGGCTTCTTGGGCCTGGGTCTGTCTACCGTAGGTCTGGACCCCGTTACCGGTCTGAAGCGTTTCACTTTCGGTAACATGGGCCTGCAGAGCGGCATTGCTTTCATTCCCGTTATGATCGGTCTGTTGGGTCTGGGCGAAGTATTTTACCAGATGTATGACTACAACAAGAAGAGAGCAGCTGAGGAGCTGGAAGCTCGTAAGATCAATCAGTCTCTGGGTCGTGTAATCCCTACCGGCAAGGAGATGAAGAAGTGGATGCCTCGTAATATTATCGTAGGTTTGGCTGCTACCGTAATCGGTGCTATCCCTGCTGCCGGCGGTGACATCTCTGCTATTATTTGCTGGGGTAATTCCAAGCGTTTCAGTAAAGATGGTGAAAACTACGGTCACGGTTCTGCCGAAGGTCTGTCTGTTTCCTCCACTGCTAACAATGGTGTTATCGGTGGTGCTATGTGTACCATGCTGACTCTGGGTATCCCTGGCGACGCTGTTACCGCAGTTCTGCTGGGTTCCCTGATGATGTACGGCATGACTCCCGGCCACACCATGTTTACCGAACAGCTGGATTTCACTGCTCAGATCATGGTACTGATGGTTCTGGCCAACATCCTGTTCCTGATCATCGGCCTGGCTACTGCCAAGATTTCTGCTAAGCTGCTGAACATGAGCCAGCCTACCGTTTGGGCTGCCGTAGGTGTGCTGTGTATCGTAGGTTCCTACTGCATCAGCAACAGCTATATGGACGTTATCATCATGTTCATTATGGGTATTCTGGGCTTCTTCTTAAAAATCTATGACTTCCCTTCCGGCCCCCTGGTATTGGGTCTGCTGTTGGGTGGTATGATCGAGAAGAACGTGAGAACAGCCTTGATCATTTCTCAGGGTGACTGGGGCTACTTCGTACAGCGTCCCATCTCCCTGGTTCTGCTGATCCTGATCGGTGCTTCTTTCCTGTTCCCTGTGGTACAGGGCATCCTGAAGAAGAAAAAAGCACCTGCTGCAGAATAAACTATCGCTATGAATCAATGTTCCGGATCTCCTGATCACCGGGAGGTCCGGAATCCCTAAAAGAATTTATGAAAGGTGACCGTTTCCTGCGGTCTGTATGGTGAGCTACATGAAATATGTAAACAAGCTGAAAGAGAAAGTGAAAAATGGCCAGTTAAACTTTGGTACCCACTGCTCCTGTACCGATCTGTCTTTCTATGAGCTGTGTGGCCAGCTGGACTACGACTATGTATGGATCGACAATGAGCACGGCGGTATGACTGTTCCCATGGTAAACAATGCCATCATCGCTACCAATGCCGGTGGAGTGGCTGCTGTGGTACGTGTGGTTGACCATTCTGTAGGAAATATTAAGCCTATTCTGGAAGCCGGCCCCGATGGCATCATCTTCCCCCTGGTAAACAGTGCTGAGGATGCTCGTCGCTGTGTAGAGGTCTGCAAGTATCCCCCCGTAGGTATCCGTGGTTACGGCCCTCGTCGTGCTCAGTGGTACGGTGGTATGACCGATGCTGAGTATTTTGCTCAGGCTAATGACAGCATCATGCTGCTGATGCAGTGTGAACATATCGATTCCGTTAACAACCTGGATGAGATCCTGGCTGTTCCCGGCGTAGATGGTATCATCTGTGGTCTGAATGACTTGTCTGCTTCCATCAACAAGTTTGGTCAGGTTTGGGATCCTGAGATGATCGACCTGATGAACCAGATCATGGATAAGTGCAAAAAGGCAGGCAAGCCTTTCGGTGCTTCTCTGGGTATGAACTATGAGATGGCTAAGTACTGGATCGATCGCGGCGCCTCCTTTATCTCCATTGGTTTCCCTCAGGACTACTACATGATGGTTGGTAGAGAAGTGATCGGTAACATCCGTAAGATCGAAAGTGAACGTCCCGATACTAAATAATTTCATCACCATTGCAGAACAAGTCGGTGTTGTCTTCGTCATTGTCCTTCTGGGCTTTGCAGGAGGCAGGACCGGCTTGTTTGGTGATGAGGCCTCCGACGGTATGGCCAATATCGCTGTTAACTATGTGACCCCGGCGCTGGTGATCATGGCATTTCAGCGAGAATTTGAGATGGACCTGGTCAATGGCTTCCTGCTTACTATGGCAGGAGATCTGCTGGCATTTGTTTTTTGCGTGTTTCTGAGTGTATTGGTATTCCGCAGAGGGAAAACGGAGCGCAGGAGCGTGTTGAGGGCAGCCACCATCTTTGGTAATATTGGCATGATGGCCTTGCCACTGCAACAAGCGTTGTTTGGCAGTGATGGTGTATTTTACTGTGCAGCCAGCATCGCTGTATTTAACCTGACGTTCTGGAGTTACTGTGCAGTTACCATGAGCGAGAAAGGCGGATGGAAAAGCGTTATCAAGCGCGTGATGTGTAACCCCGGTATTTTGGGGACGATTGTTGGCCTGGTGCTTTTCTTTTGTTCCATTACGGTGCCCAAGGTACCTGCCACGGTTATGAATAATCTGGCCAACCTGAATATGCCGATGTGTATGCTGGTTATCGGTCAGCGTTTATCCAAAATTCCTCTGGAGACATTGTTTAATGACAAAGGGATTTGGAGTACGGTGGCCCTGCGCCTGGTACTGGTGCCTCTGCTTATGACAGCGGTGTTGTGGATGATCGGTGTCCGTGGCCCTGTGGCCGTGTGTCTCGTGATTTCCGTTGCGGCACCTGCCGCTGCCTCGGTCAATATTCTGGCCATCACATACAAGCAGGACGTGGATCTGGCGGCGAAATCGGTGTCTATGCATACCATATTATCCCTGATCACGATGCCTGTATTGATTGCAGTAGTATATAGTCTTCTGATGTGATAAGAGATGAATAGCGGCGATGAAGATAAAATAAAAAGGGAAATGCTCCGTTGCATATTGCGTGGAGCGTTTCCCTTTTTCAGGTTTAATAGAAATGGTAATAAATCGATGGGATTAGATAATGACTTTGCGGTAATCCAGTTGAGCCATCTTTTCTAACAAATCAGCTTCCTGCTGGGGAGTCAGATTCTCGAAAGGACGGCGTACCTTAGTGGTGGCGATCACGCCTTCATTTTTCAGGATCACCTTGTAAGCGGCGATGTTGTTAATGGCACACATGGTGCTGTTCAGTACGTTGGTACGACGCTGCAATTTGGTGGCCAGAGCATTGTCACCGGCCTTGATAGCTTCCCACAGCTGCTCGTAGTGCTCAGGGATACACATGGCGTTGCCAGATACAACACCTTCGCCGCCGGCGGAGCAGAAAGGAGCAAACATATGGTCAGGGCCTGCCAGCACACTGAAAGTCTGATTGCGAACCAACATAAACTGCTGCATGCGGGTGAAATCACCGAAGCTGTATTTGATACCTACTACGTTGGGACAGGCCTGAGCAATGGCTTCGGCGGTAGCGGGATTAATATCATTGACAGCATTCTGAGGGATACCGTACAGATATACAGGGAAGTCAGCAGGAACACTCTCAGCAACGGCTTTGTAGAAATCAACCAGACCGGCATCGCTTAGTTTGTAGAAGATGGGGGTAACAACACCGATACCGTCAGCGCCGATCTCTACGGCATGCTTAGCCAGTTCGATGGTATCAGCCTGATTCCAGGCTCCAACCTGTACAAATACGGGGACGCGATTAGCGGTATGTTTTACAACCACTTCAGCAACCAACTTGCGCTCTTCCATGGTCAGATACATCATCTCACCAGTAGTACCGCAGGGATACAGGCACTCGATACCATTGTTGATGCAGTGGTCTACCAGTTTTTTTGTACTTTCCACGTCGATCTTATCATCCTCGGTCAGAGGAGTAACAATGGGGACAACAACACCGTACAGTTTTTCCATAATCATACGCTCCTTATATTTTAGGGGAATTAACCTTCATCTCTTTTTCGGTTCAGATATACATCCAGCTTATCCTTCATCTTCTGAGGGATCTCTCTCTTGACGGGGCAGCATACAGCGTTGGCCATGATGTCGGTAAAGAGGTTGATAAAGTCGATATCCTTTTGCATCTGAGCAGCCTTCATAACAGCGATGGTATCGTAGCTATTGTGGATCGTAGCTGTATTCTGAGGTGCGATGCGGGCAAAGGACAGGGCAGGCACGCCCTTGTCGGCAAAGGGAGTGGAGTCACTGGAGTAAACGCCGTCCTTGCAATCGATACCGAAACCATGGATATTGCCCAGGTACTGGAGATAGTGAACCAGTTTTTCTTCGGTAGTGCAGCAGGCGATAAAACGGCCCATGATGCAGCCGATCATATCCAGATTGATATTGAGAACGATCTTGGACAGTTCTTCCTCGTGAGCAGCTACATATGCCTTGGCACCCAGCAGTCCACGTTCCTCAGAACCGCACCATACAAAGCGTAAACCACGACGGTGAGGCTCTTTGGCAAATTTTTCGGCGATGCCCAGTAAGCCTACGCTGCCGGACATATTGTCGTAAGCGCCCTGAGACAGGGAGGTGGAGTCGTAGTGGGCACTGAGAACGATCCATTCGTCGATCTCGCCAGGCAGATCCAGGACTACATTGTGGGACTGGCCCTTGTATTCCTCCTGCTCTAAAGTGATCTTGACTATCTTGATGTCATCACGGATCAGACGGATGGCAGATTTGGCATTGATGTTGACAGCAGGGAGCTTGTTGCCGTTGCTCACATAGGGACGCAGCTCTCGCTGGTCGATATCTTCGTCTACGTAGTTGGCATTGCCATCATAGGTGATGATACCTACAGCACCATATTCCAGCAGATCCTGATACTTCCAGTATCCCAGATAGCCGTCGATCATAACGATCTTGCCACGGCATCCGGTCAGGGAGGCGCGGTCACTGCCGGTCAGATAATACAGAGGAGCTTCCACTTCACCGCTTCCTGCCAACAGATAGCCTTTGCAGGGGATCTCTTCGCCGTCAGCCAGCAGAACGGCCTTTTTCATAGTGGCCATGTCTACTTCAAAGGCTTCCAGATGGGCAGTCAGGCCCATGTCAGCACATTTATCACGCAGATACTCGGCACATCGCAGCTCTTCGGCACTGCCGCCCATACGTACATAGGCGGTGTCCAGGAAATATTGTTCGATCGTTTTTAAGTCCATAGTCACGTCCTCCGTAAGCAGATAATCTTATGCGTCTTATTATAACATACTGTTCACGAAATCTCCACAATAATTCAGTACAATTTTATCAGAGTACTGCAAGACAGTTGAACTGTGACGATTTTTGGTATATAATAAACAGATAGTATCTGTGGGGAGGGACAGGATCGTCCGCCCACCGGAAAAGTGTTGATAGAATAGCGCCTGGGACGGTGCTTGCTATATTAGGTTTTATGAGGAGACAGACGATGGAAGAGAGATTTGACAACGAAGAAAAGAAGCACAGTTGTTTTGGTAAAGGATTTTTCGGCGGCTTCGTGGCAGCCTTTTTACTGATGGGCGTGGTGGTAGCCGGTATGCTGGTAGGCCGCAGTTTGGCCGGACCAAAGCATCCTGTACCGGGAGGACAGCAGAGTTCTCAGACCAATGGCGGCGATGAAAGCGAGTCCGGCCAGGAGACCCAGGCCCCCGTGGTGCAGTTGCCGGAGACTATTTTGGATGAGGCGTTTGTAGAAGAAATCAACACCATTTATGAGCAGATGCAGTATTATTATCTCTATGATATTGATGTAGATGATCTGCACGATGGTATGCTGCAGGGTATGCTGGCTGCGTTGGGGGATCCCTACAGTGTATATTATAACGAAAATGATCTGGACAATTTTACTGCTCAGACCGAGGGTGAGTATTACGGCATCGGCTGCATGGTATCCCAGGATCTGATCACCGGTATTATTACTATTGTGACCCCTTATGTGGGAGCTCCTGCCTATGAAGCCGGTATCTTGCCAGGCGACATCCTGTATGCAGTGGATGGCGAGGTTGTCACCGGTGCGGACTTGGATCAGGTAGTCATGGGCATCAAGGGCAATGCCGGTACGACCGTAGAACTGACCATTGTTCGCGAGGGCGAAGCAGACTATCTGTATTTTGATGTGGAGCGCCGCAAGGTGGAGATCCCTACTGTAGAGTATGACATGAAGGATGGTCAGATCGGCTATATTGCTGTGACCTCTTTTGACGGAGTGACTTTTGAGCAGTTTAAAAATGCGTTTAAAGATCTGGAAAAGCAGGGCATGAAGGGTCTGGTCATCGATATGCGTGACAATGGAGGTGGCTTGCTGTCTACCGTAGAGGAGATGCTGGACTATTTGTTGCCTAAGGGTGTGATCTTCTATGCCAAGGATAAGTATGGCAACAAATATCTGGAGTATACTTCTGACAGAGCAGCCGCTCTGAATGTGCCGTTGGCGATTTTGATCAATGGCAATACCGCCAGTGCAGCTGAGGTATTCAGCGGCAATATTCAGGCTTTTGGTATGGCTACCCTGGTAGGTACTAACACCTACGGTAAGGGTATCATGCAGAATACTTACACTACTACACCGGAAAAAAATACAGCCATCAAGCTGACAGTGGCGGATTATTACATTCACGGTGACCGCAATATCCATGGGATCGGCATTGCCCCCGATGTAGAGGTGGAGTTGAATCCCGAGGTAGCTAAGCAGGTGGTGATCGCCGATGAAGACGACAATCAGCTGCAGGCGGCATTGAAAGCAGTGAGAGATCAGTTACAATAAGGGACAGCCTGTTTGGGCAGTATACTGTCCTGCAAAAGAACGAATTTGTAAGTAAAGGCAGGCAGACGATTCCCCGTCAGGGTGGACTGCCTGCCTGCATCATATAACCGGGAGGAAGTTATGGACGTTCGAGAGATGTTTCATATCCTGCAGATCGAAGAGACCAAAGATAAAAATGAGATCAAGACAGCTTATCGTCGTTTGTTGCAGCAGACCAATCCGGAGGATGATCCGGAAGGTTTTAAACAGTTGCGTCAGGCCTATGAGGAAGCCATGCGCTATGCAGATCGACCTGTGGAGAGTGAGGCTGTTGTAAAACCTCAGGATACCAGTCCTGTGGGTCTGTGGTTGGCCCGGGCGGAGGAGATCTATGGCTCCTGGCAGCGTCGTCTGGATCCTACGCAGTGGCAGGAGTTATTCAAAGACGATATCTGTCAGGCATTGGATCTGGCAGAGGAAGTACAGGAAAAGTTTTTGGTATTTCTCATGAGTCATTTTCGCCTGCCTCATGAGGTTTGGCAGTTGTGCGATAAAGAATTTGGTATCGTGGAACAGCGGCAGCAACTGCTGGAAAAATTTCCACGGGACTACA
The DNA here is from genome assembly GCA_017537225.1 of Lachnospiraceae bacterium. Lineage (GTDB taxonomy): Bacteria > Bacillota > Clostridia > Lachnospirales > Lachnospiraceae > RGIG7193. Next base: position 4,579 of record JAFYLG010000219.1, on the reverse strand, counting down.
TCCAATATATTTGTTTCGAAATCGAGAATGGCGGTTTCATGGATTTTGGCCTGTTTGAAGGTCCCGATGATGGTGCCTATGATCCCTACATCAATCTGTATCTGCAGATCAAGCAGCTGATGGATCAGTGTGCCGCTGCCGGATTGTGGGAGGATGAAAAGGTGCGTCAGATGGCGGAACAGGCAGATCAGATGCTGACTCAGCTGGAAGCCATGGAAGTCTACCATCCTTATGGCGATGTAGAGCGTCTGCGCCTGGCCGTCAAAGCAGGCCGTCAGGATGAAGTGCGGGAGCGGATCCAGATGCTTAGCTGGGGAGAGGCTGCCGACAATATCTATGTGATGCTTCAGGTGGGCGCTGCCTGGGAGTCTCTGGAGGAGATGGAACCGGCCAGAGAGGTCTACGCCAAGCTGCTGGAACGTCAGACCGACAATTATCCTGCCGGTGTAGGCATGATGCACTGTGAGATGGTAGCTGCTCAGTGGACTCAGGCCAAGGAACGGATCATGGATCTGATGGATGTGGCCAAGAATGATCCTCATCTGATGGACTGTATGCACGAGTGCAACAAGCATTTGATCCCGGAGATGGAGGCCAGACTGAAGGAGGACCCTTCTGACTGGAACGAGAGAGTGGAACTTGGCTGGTGCCTGTTCCAGGAGGAGCGCAGCGACGACTGTATCGCCCTGCTCCATGAGCTGCCGGTGACGGAAGAGATGCGCATCGAGTACTGCAACATGCTGAGCCGTACTTATCTGATGCGCAAAGAATATCAGCTGTCCATGCCATTGCTGGAAGAATGGCAGAAGCTGATGTATGAACTGCCGGACAGCGATGACCCTAAGATCAAAAAGAGAAAACGCCGTATTGGCTATTCCTACTATGCCATGGCATTTTGTCTCCAGGAGACAGGCCGGGCAGAGGAGGCCATTGCCTATTATGATAAAGCCATTGCCCTGGAAAAGGATGAAGATATGCTTCAGTCCTATCTGATGGGCAAGGCCCATATGCTGTGCACGATCCTTCATCGTTACGAGGAGAGTGCCGAAACCTGTGACCAGCTGCTGGAGCGCAATGAGCAGTATATGCCCGCTTATGTGTGCCGCCAGGAGTGCAGTTATCGCATGCACCGCGCCCAGGCGGTCATCGACGATTATCATCGCGCTGTGTCCATCTATCCGGTATTTTTGCCGCCCTATCTGATGGCAGCCAAGGTGTTTTTCTTCTATCGCCAGTACAAAAATGCTCTGGATGTCATTGGCAAAGCCAGAGATATGGGACTGACCAGCGCAGAATTGGATTATTATGAAGCCAGGGCTCTGCGTTACATGGCAGAAAAAAAAGAAGATCTGGACCGCCCGAAAGAATTGCTCAGTTCCGTGCTGGTACAGCTGCAAAAAGAAGCCGAGGAAAAAGCTGAAAAGGAAAAGGCGCCGGGAGAGGATGAAATGCTCCTGGGGGCTGACCCGGTAGAAGAGGCGGAAGTTTGGAAAGAGCTGGCCTTCTGTTATATGGACGAGAAAAACTGGGATATGGCCATGCAGACTGCTATGGATGGACTGCAGAAATTTCCCGATGACAGTGGTCTGGTTTACGCCAAGGCAGGTACCTTAAAAGGATTGGGCAAATATAAGGAGGCAGAGCCACTGTATCAACAGTTGTTGACTGATCAGCCGGACAATACGGTGATCATGGGCCATCTGCTGGACTGCCTGAATGAATTGGATCGGAAAAATGAGCTGGAATCATTGTGCGAAAAGATCCTGGCCACAGATCCGGACAATACCCGAGCTCTGTACCGATTGATGCATCTGTATCAGGATCGCATGAATGATAAGAGAGACTCTTCCTGGTTTGCTCCTGCGTTGGAACTGGCAGACAAGTTGGTGCGCCTGCAACCGACGGCCTACTACTATATCGAAAGAGGCTTACTGCTCAGCGATATGTATCGTCTGGAGGATGCCATCGATGACTATAAGAAGGCCGCCCAGGAGGAACCGGACAATCTGTATGCTTACAACAATGCCGGTGTCAATTGCCAGCATTTGGATCGTTTTGAAGAAGCAGAAGAATATTTTAAGAAATCCATTGCCCTGCTGGGCGAAGAGGACGAGAGCGTACTGCCCTGGAAGAATCTGGCGGTATTGTATCTGATCCAACAACGCTACGAAGAGGCCTGGGATTGCGTTGCTGAAAATGAAAAACTCTTCCCTGACCGGGCATCCCTGTATATGGACCGAGCCGAGATCCTGGAAAAGAGTGGTCAGTTTGGCGAGGCCATCCGGGAATATGAGAGATTTCTGGAGAAAAAAGACAGCAAATCCCGTCGAGCCAAGGTAAACATTGCCAATGTCTATGATATTAAGGGGGATACGAAAACCGCGCAGAAGTGCTTCAAAAAACTGTTGAAAGAATTCCCTGGGGATCGTTGGATCGAAAATCAGTGGATCGACTTTATGCTGGAGGAGCAGGTGGATCTGCGTACAGCTTACAGCATCTTAAAGAAGCGCTTGCTGGCAGATCCGGCAAAGGATGGCAAGGCCAATCTCTACGATCTGGTACAGATGGTGGAAGTTTGCTATTACTTGAAACGCCAAAAGGAGCGGGAGCAGTATTATGCCCGAGCCCTGCAGGCTATACAGCAGTGCGGACCGGCAGGTGAGGAGAGTTATGTGGGTCTGGAGCCTACGGCACCTTCCTATCTGTATCATTTGGGACTGCTCCACTTGTTTGGGGGCAGCCTGGACCTGGCAGAGCAGATGTTTGGTCGGATGAAGCAGGGACATCGCTGCGAGTTTTGTCATTACGGTGGCTGCTATGAGGCATGGAGAGGTATGGCTCTGGTGCGTCTGATGCAGGAGCGGTTTGACGAGGCTCAAGAGCTGTTTGAAAAGGCGTTAAAGATCAACCCTTATGATGGTGTCAGCCGTTATTATCTAACCCATACAAAGGAGTTTCGAAAGAAAAAATAGACTTTGAGCGAAAGCTGGAGTCATTATGAAGGAATAAGGAAATCGTTAGCAATGATTATTGGAATTGATTTAGGAACTACCAACAGTCTGGTAGCCTACTATACTCCGGAAGGAGCCAAGCTGATCCCCAATCGACTGGGAAAGAATCTGACTCCTTCGGTGGTCAGCATCGATGAAGAAGGCCAGGTCTATGTGGGTGAGACTGCGGTGGAGCGCCAGCGTCTCTACCCGGATACGGCGGCGTCTGTCTTTAAACGGAGCATGGGCAGCGACAAGGAATTTATGGTCAGTGGAAAGCCCTACCGCGCAGAAGAATTGTCTTCCTTTGTGCTGCGCTCTCTGAAAGAGGACGCGGAAGCATATCTGGGAGAGGAAGTGACGGAGGCTGTTATCAGTGTTCCTGCCTACTTTAATGATACCCGTCGCCGCGCCACCAAGCGTGCCGGTGAGCTGGCTGGTTTGAAGGTGGAACGTATCATCAGTGAGCCTACGGCAGCAGCCATCGCCTATGGCCTGTATCAGCAAAATAAAAATACCCGTTTCCTGGTTTTTGACCTGGGCGGTGGTACCTTTGATGTGTCCATTTTAGAGTTATTTGAAAATATCCTAGAAGTCCGTGCAGTGGCTGGTGACAACTTCTTGGGCGGTGAGGATTTTACTGCTGTGCTGGAAGAGATGTTTTGCAAGATCCAGGGCCTGAAGATCCAGGAGATGGACAAGAAGGCCAGAGAGAGCCTGCGCCATCAGGCGGAGGAGTGTAAGAGAGGCTTTGGCAAAGGAACTACCAGTCAGTTTGTCTTCCGCTATCAGGACAAGGTCTATGAGCAGACCATGGCAGCCCCTGAGTATGAGGCCGCCTGCGCCGACCTTTTGGAGCGGATCCGTCAGCCCATTAAGAGAAGCTTAAGCGATGCCGGTGTTCGTCTGAATGAGATCGATAAGGTAGTATTGGTGGGCGGTGCCACCAAGATGCCCATGATCCGTCATTTTGTGGCCAAACTGTTCCGTCGTCTGCCGGATTCTTCAGTAAATCCGGATGAGGCGGTAGCACTGGGCGCGGCCATCCAGGGTGCCATGAAAGAGAGAGAGCAGTCTATTCGCGAGGTGATCCTTACCGATGTGTGCCCCTTTACTCTGGGTACGGAAGTGGTCCGCGAGGTGGAGGATGGCCAGTATGAGGGCGGTCACTATTGCCCTATCATCGAGCGCAATACCGTGATCCCTGCCAGCCGCACCGAGCGCCTCTACACCATTCGTGACAATCAGACCAAGCTGAATGTGCACATTCTTCAGGGTGAGAGCCGCTTTGCCAAGAACAATCTGTCCCTGGGAGAGATCGAAATCGATATTCCGGCAGCCAAGGCCGGCAAGGAGCCGGTGGATGTGACTTACACCTACGACATCAACTCCATCCTGGAGGTGGAGGTGAAGGTGGTCTCCACAGGAGAGAAGGTTCGCAAGATCATCAAGGGTCAGTATACCCAGATGACTGACGAAGAGATCGAAAAGCGTCTGCAGGATCTGGCATATTTGAAGATCCATCCCAGAGACCAGGAAGAGAATAAGCTGCTGCTGTTAAAGGGCGAGCGTCTCTACGAAGAGAGTGT
>JAFYLG010000218.1 GCA_017537225.1 Lachnospiraceae bacterium | reverse complement strand
TATCCTAAGGCTGCACTTAATTGCTTTAGCAATTTGGCAGCTGTGGATACATAAGGCTCTTGTTATTTTAAAAATACCGTTTCTGTAGTAATTCCGTCGAAGGGCATCCACGAGATAATTTTTACTCGTCAAACTCTACGACTACATAGAAGCCCTGCGGTGTCTTTTTGATTTCTTTTACCACGCCTTCGCGGGTCTGCAATCTTTCGCGAAAGCTATAATTGGCAGACATGGCAACGGCAGGTTCCACCGTGTAATACCAGCTGGAGGGGAGCACACCTTCCGTCACCTTTACATGGTCACCGATCTGTACCAGATTTTCCCTCTCCATCTTAAAATCCATCAATCTCATATCCTGTCTCCTTTTTCTGTCAAATCACAGCACTTCACATTCCAGCGTACCGGCAAGCCATGCATCTACTTCCGTCTCATTGATCACCATGATCCCATATTCCTGAAATAATTTGGCTGTCCCACCGGCATCATCCACCAGACGACCACTGAAAGTGCCATCGTAGACCTGATGATTTCCGCAGGAAGGACTCTTGGCTTTTAATATGGCCAGCTTACAGTCATATAGCTGAGCAATGCGCAGCGCCTCTTTGGCGCCTCGGTGAAACTGCATGGTACAATCTGTTCCCTGATTGTTCATGGCACGTTCTCCCTGCCACTCCACCGGCGGTCTGGGGGTAGACAGTCCTCCCAGCTGTTCCGGACACACGGGGATCAGGGTATGATCTTTTAATAATTCTATCACCTGACTGCGGTGATTGTTTCCACCATCATAACGACAGTTGGCTCCCAACAAACAAGCACTGACCACTATCCTCATAATCCAAACCTCATTTCTATGTTTCTTATATTTGGTGATAATTGCTGATATTTGCTGCCGCTATCTATGCTCTTGAATTTCATTTATTTTCATCTATTTGCATTTTTATTATCTTATTTTCACTTATTTAGCTTTTATTTTCTAAACTCCTGCTTTGGGACAGATATCCTGTAGACAGCAGCGATCGCAATAAGGCTTGGTCCGGGCAGTACATACTTCTCTGCCATGATATACCAAACGATGGCAGAAATCATTGCCTTCTTCTGCAGGAATGATCTTCCACAATTCCCGCTCCACCTTACCGGGTTCCTTAATGCCATCTACCAGACCCATACGATTTACCAAGCGAATGCAGTGAGTGTCAGTAACAATGGCAGGCTTACCAAATACGTCTCCTACGATCAGGTTGGCACTCTTACGTCCCACACCAGGCAGTGCCAACAATGCATCAAAATCATCCGGAACTTGACCACTATATTGCTCGTGAAGAATCTTCATGCAGGCCTGAATATCCCTGGCCTTGCTGTGGCCCAATCCACAGGGCTTCACAATGGCTTCGATCTCCTCTACCGTGGCGTTAGCCAACGCCTCCACCGTAGGATACTTGGCATAGAGATCCTGCACTACCACATTGACACGGGCATCGGTACACTGAGCCGCCAGGCGAACAGACACCAGCAATTTCCATGCTTCGTTGTAATCCAGGCTGCACTCCGCATCGGGATACTCCTTACGTAGTCTTTCTATGATCTCCAGAGCCAACTGTTTACGGGCTTCCTGTCTCTGATTTTCTTTTTTTGTCGGACGCTTTGCCGATGTCTTCCTGGCTGAAGTGTTCTTGACTGAAAGCTTTTCTGTCGCTGTCTTCTTTTCTTTTGCTGTCTTTTTCTTTTCTTCCATAGCTTCTCCTCACTAGATTACGTCAATGTTACACTCACATCCTTTATCCTGTTCTCTATTATAAACGCCTTTCTCTTTCGACGCAATGAATTTTGTCTAATTTCATCTTGTCCCTGACCACAATTTACTATATAATAAAACCATATTTCAGGTACCGCAGTGCGAGCATATGCTCCGCGGGAACTTGTACATTGATCACTACCATGGGAGGTATTTCTATGTATTACAATAACAAGATTTGGATCGGCGATACCAACGGCGAAAAGATCTGCATCGAGCCTAAGATGGCAAACCGCCACGGCTTGATTGCCGGTGCTACCGGTACCGGCAAGACCGTTACTTTAAAGGTTCTGGCTGAGTCTTTCAGCGATGCCGGTGTTCCTGTATTTCTCGCTGACATCAAAGGCGACCTGGCTGGCATGTGCCGTCCCGGCGTAGACAGCGCCGATATGCAGAAGCGCATTCAGCGCTTTGGTCTGGATCAGTGCGATTTCCGCTATCAGTCTTATCCCACCACTTTCTGGGATGTGTATGGTGAGATGGGTATTCCCCTTCGCACCACTATCACCGAGATGGGACCTGTTCTGTTGTCCAAGCTGATGAATTTGAACAATACTCAGTCTGATATCCTGACCATCCTGTTTAAGATCGCCGACGATAACGATCTGCTGCTGATCGATACCAAAGATCTGAAGGCCATGCTTCAGTATATCGGTGAAAACAACAAAGAGCTGAGTATGGAATACGGCAATATTGCCAAACAGAGCGTTACTGCTATCCTGCGTCATGTGGTTGCTCTGGAGGCCCAGGGCGGCGATATGTTCTTTACCGAGCCTGCTCTGAATATCAGCGATTTCTTTACCACCGGTGCCGGCGGCAAAGGCATGATCAATGTACTAGATAGCC
>JAFYLG010000217.1 GCA_017537225.1 Lachnospiraceae bacterium | reverse complement strand
ATGCCATTTTTCGGCATACAGATTTCGGTTGCCATAGGGTCTCCTCCTTATAACAGCTCGCGAACAGCAGCTTCGATCTTGGCGGGAGTAGGGAATGCCTCTGCCTCCAGAATAGGGTTGAAAGGTACAGGACAGTACAGACCGCCAACTCTCTTAACGGGAGCATCCAGATAGAAGAAAGCATCGCTGTCAACGATGGTACTTACGATCTCACCGCCGAAACCACCGAACTGAACAGCCTCGTGTACCACTACAACTCTGCGAGTCTTCTTAGCGGTAGCGATCACAGCTTCCTTATCCAGAGGAGCCAGAGTACGCAGGTCAACAACTTCTACGCTGATGCCTTCCTTTTCCAGCTTCTCAGCAACCTGCAGGCTCATCTGAACCATGCGGCCGTAAGTGATGATGGAAACATCCTTACCTTCCTTCTTGGTGTCAGCAACACCGAAAGGAATGGTGTAATCTTCTGCGGGAACCTGACCCTTGGTGTTGTACAGTCTCTTCTGCTCCAGGAAAACAACGGGGTTGTTGTCACGGATAGCAGTCTTTAACAGACCCTTGGCATCGTAAGGAGTAGAAGGAACTACTACCTTCAGACCGGGCACGTGCAGATACATCTGCTCCAGAGACTGGGAGTGCTGAGCGGCAGCACCGGTACCACCACCGGAAGGGGTACGGATAACCATAGGTACGTTAACCTTACCTGCAAACATGAAGTGCATCTTTGCAGCCTGGTTGATGATCTGGTCGTAGCAAACAGCCATAAAGTCGGAGAACATCAGCTCTACGATGGGACGCATACCGGTGATAGCAGCACCTACGCCGGCACCCATGAAAGCAGTCTCAGAAATAGGAGTCTCGATGATTCTCTCGGGACCGAACTCATCCAGCATACCCTTGGAAACACCGAAAGCACCACAGTACTTACCGATATCTTCACCCATCAGAAATACGGTGTTATCACGACGCATTTCTTCGCACATTGCCTCTCTTACGGCATCTTTATAAGTAATTGTTCTCATTTCAGCCATGGTAGCCCCCTCCTTACTCAGCATATACGTCGGCTTCCAGGTCCTCAACTACGGGCTGAGGCTGAGCCTTTGCGTACTCAACGGCTTCGTCGATGATCTTGTCGGCGGTAGCCTGCATCTCGTCTACTTCCTCGTTGGTAAAGATACCATTCTCTACCAGGAAGTCACGGAAACGCTTGATCGGATTGTTGTCCTTCCAGTACTGGATCTCTTCCTTGGTACGGTACAGGTTACCGTCGCTCTTGGAGTGACCGGAAGTACGGTAGGTATGCTCAACTACCAAAACAGGGCCATTGCCGGCAACAACGTAGTCACGAGCTTCCTTCACGGTCTCGTAAACTTCCAGAACGTCGTTACCATCACACTCGTAGGACTTCATACCGAAAGCATCTGCTCTCTGTCTCAGATCCTTGTTCTTAACTACGCGGTCCAGAGGAGTGGACATACCGTAGGTGTTGTTGGTCAGAATAAACATAACAGGCAGATCCCAGGCAGCAGCCAGGTTCATGGACTCCAGAATAGCACCTTCGTTGGAAGCGCCATCGCCGAAGAAAGCAGCACATACACGGTTCGGGATCTTCTGCAGCTTGATGCTCAGACCAGCGCCGCAGGCGATAGGACCGTTACCACCAACGATACCGTTAGCGCCCAGAATACCATTATCAAAATCACAGATGTGCATGGAACCACCCTTACCGTGGTTAGTACCGGTAGCACGAGCCAGGATCTCTGCCATCATAGCATTTACATTTACGCCCTTGCCCAGTGCCTGGCCATGGCCTCTGTGAGTAGCCAGCAAATAGTCATCCTTAGTCATAGCTGCGGTGGTACCTACGCCGGTAGCCTCTTCACCGATGCTCAGATGCATGGTGCCGTGTACCAGGCCTTCACCAAACAGCCAGAAAGCAACTTCCTCAAACTTGTTGACGGTCATCATACGAACCATCAGTTCTCTCAGGAACTCCTTGTTCTCCAATAAGCTCTTATCTTTGATTTCCCCCATGATTTTGACCTCCTTATGTGGGTTCATATCACCGTGATTTACATTTGTAAATTCGGTTTGTTTTTGGAAACTCATACAACATTAGATTAACATTTTTTCACTGCGCTGTCAACGAAAATATCACAAATCAAACGACAAATTTTTTGTAATTTTTTGACTTTTTTTCTTTATGCAACTTGCATAATCACTTCCTATATATTATAATAAGTTTACAAATGTAAGTTTGCATTACATTTGCCACAAATTGTATTTCCAGCGTTTACCGCATCGCCAAACTGGGCCATGCGGCTGTTGGTTTGTTCGTATGTTACAGGAGGTTTTTTATGCCTATCCATCCGGAACAACGCTATTATTTAAAACTGAAAGCCCTTTACTATCTCTATGAAAAAGGATATACCCAGACCGAGATCGCCAAGATGCTGAACATCTCCCGTGTGACTCTGGGCAAATTATTGGAAGAAGCCAAAGCAGAAGGCATGATCAAGATCGAGATCGTTGACGTCCGTGGCTCCATGCGCGTATTACAGATCGAGGAGCAGTTAAAGCAGATGTTCCAGTTGCAGGACATCAAACTGGTAGACTGCCAGAATCTGGACCGCGAGACTGCCCTGCGTCGTATCGCCTTCGAAGCTGCCTCATATTTTGACCAGCAGCTGGAGAGCCGTATGAAGATCGGGCTCACCTGGGGTCGCACCTTAAACAGCGTCATCGAGCAGCTGCCGGACAATCAGTCAGTACAGGATCTGACCGTGTACACTTTGTTGGGAGGTTCTTCCTCCAGCTCCGATTTCCAGCCTACATTCCTGGCTCAGCAGATCATCCGCAAATATGGCGGTTCCGCCAATATGCTCAATGCTCCCTTCATGTGTCAGAGCGCTGAGCTGTGTCAGGCCATCAAGCAGGAACCCCAGATCGCCGATGTGCTGCGCGCCTCAAGAGATCTGGATATGACCATCGTAGGTATCGGTGAAGAACCCATCCGCGGTGCTTTGTATCTGAGTGACTATCCTTTTGATCCCGCCACTATCAATGAGCTGGTAGAAGCCGGCGCTGTCGGTGACATCTGCGGTAACTTCTTCGATATCAACGGAGAACTGTGCCAGACCTCTCTGACCAACCGCATCATCTCCATCGATCTGAAAGATTTGCAGCACCACAAAAAAGTCGTAGGTGTAGGCGGTGGACCCGCCAAGGTCAAATCTGTGCTGGGCGCCCTGCGCGGAAGATATCTGGATGTGTTGATCACAGACGTGCGGACGGCGGAGGAAGTTTTAAAGCTGGCGGAGATGATGTAAGCGTTTGTAAGACTTTTATGACGAAAAAAGAGACATCCACGATCACCAAATTGCTAAAGCAATTAAGTGTGATCTTAGGATGTCTCTTTTTTATTTAGAAAACTTTTAGGAACGTTTATATCATCTCTGCCACTTCACAACTTCTACGCCATCTCAGCAAACAAAAAAGATATCCTAAGGCCACACTTAATCGCGGTTTTTGCGATTTGGTGGCTGTGGATATCTTTTTTGTCCTTTGGAATATGGCGAGGTAGATTCGTTTCTAGACCTTCTCGATGACTTCCACCGGCACATACGCTGTCACAGCGATACCTTCATCCAGATACTCTTCCGACAGCAGCTGGCCATATTTACGGATGATCTGCACTTTGCCGGCATCCTTATAGGGATAGAAACGCTCCACATAGATCTTGCGGTCTCGCAGGATCTTTGCCAGAAGCTCTTTTACATCATCCAGACCCTGGCCGGTAGCGGCAGAGATCTTCAGGATGTGGTCAGCCTGGAAATCGCGGATCGAGGTGTCACAGCCAGGGCGATCACACTTGTTAAACAGGGTGATCATCACCTTATCATTGACTCCCAAACTCTTTAAGGTCTCATAAACCACATGCATCTGGGTGTCAGCCTGAGGATTGGAACAATCCACCACATGGAGGATAATATCCGCATACTTAGCTTCCTCCAGAGTACTCTTAAAGGCTTCGATCAGATGGTGGGGCAGCTTGCGGATAAAACCTACCGTGTCCGTCATCAGCACGGATTCGCCACCAGGCAGTTCCAGAGTACGGGTAGTGGGATCCAGCGTCGCAAACAGTTGATCCTCTGCCAGAATCCCTGCGTCGGTCATGGTATTTAACAAAGTAGACTTACCCGCATTGGTGTATCCTACGATAGCCACCACAGGCACATGATTGTCCATACGTTTCTGGCGAGTCACCTCACGATGACGCTCCACATCTTTCAGCTCCCCCTTTAACCAGGAGATACGGTCGTGAACTCTTCGTCTGTCTACCTCCAGTTTGGTCTCACCAGGACCTCGGGTACCGATACCACCACCCAGACGGGACAGGGAGTCACGCAAGCCTACCAATCGGGCCGCACGGTATTTTAACTGTGCCAGCTCTACCTGGATCTTACCCTCTCTGGTGGTGGCGCGATTTGCGAAAATATCCAAAATGATCAGGGTACGGTCCATGACCTTGGCATCCAGCAAGGAGGACAGATTGTTCAACTGGGCAGGAGACAACTCATCATCACAGATGATGCCGGTCGCCTCGGTTTCCCAAATCAGCTCCTTCAGTTCTTCGATCTTACCCTTACCCAAATAGGTGCCGGGATGAGGTTTTTCTCGATTTTGAACGATACGTCCTACCGTCACTGCGCCTGCAGTGTCGGCCAGTTCCTGCAATTCATCCAGGGAAGCCTGGGTGTCATCCCCATCAGACAGCTGAACACCTACCAAAATGACCCTTTCCTGGGTCTGTGTCATATCAAACATAACATTTCTCCTATACGGTAACGGCGCGCCTCACAGAAGCTGATGCTCTGCACCGACACGCCGCATAGTTCTTCCTTATTATCTTGTGCGCAGGAATGCGATCTCTTTGTCCAGTTCCTCGTTAGAACCATAGAGGGCCACATAATCCTCAAACGCCTTCAGAGCTGCCTTGTAATCCAGCTGACGCTCATGGCACAGACCCAGTGTGTACATCATCTCCTGCTTATGCTGACCACCGCCCAGTGCCAGACCATTCTGCAGATGGCTCAATGCCTTGTCATAATCGCCGGTACTGAACATGCACATACCCATCTGATAATATACCTCTGCATTTTCTCCACCATTGGCCAAAGCCTTGGAAAAAGCCTCATAAGACTTGGTGGTATCGCCTAAAGACTGATGACACAGACCGATGTAGATCAAAGTCTCCACATCATCGGTCTCGCCTGCATACTCGAACTGAGTCAATGCTGCCGTGTAATCGCCTAACAGGAAATTCACTGCACCACGGGATTTGTGAGAAGCATTGGCCTTCTCATCGATGATCAAAGCATCCTGCAGATACTTAATGCCCAGATCCTCCTGGCCCATGTCTGCCAGACAATAATAGCAGTTTAAATACATGTCATAATTGTTTTTATCCAGGGAAATGGCAGTATTCATATCTTCCATTCCCTCTTCGAACTCGCCACCCTTGACCTTGGCAATACCACGCAGGTAATAAGTCATAGGTTTCTTGCCCTGGGTATCCAACAGAACACTGTAGGTCTCCACAGCGCCCGTATAGTCGCCCATGCGAGTCTGAGTCTCACCGCGATACAGAAGGATATCGTACTCCGTCTCGCTGACTTTGCCGGACTTACAGGACAGGGCCAGCTCGAAAGCCTTCATGGCAGACTCATAATCGCCCTCTTCCATGTAGGCGATGCCGTTGCCACGATAAGCAGCCTGGCAGTCACCTTCCAGTTTTAAAGCCCCTTCAAACGCCTTGTGAGCACTGACATAGTCTTCTAATTCCAGATAAGCCATGCCCTTATTGACCAGAAATTCTTCTTCCTGATTGTCAGCCGCAATGGCTTTATCAAAAATAGCCACAGCTTCTGCATAGGCACCCTCTGCGTATTTTTTCAGACCTTCTTCGTTAAAAGGATCTCCCGCAGAACTGCAGGCTCCCAGACTCAAGGCACACAGAATGCTCAGTGCCAGACAACCGATCTTCTTTAATCTCATAGGGGCTCCTCCTTATCTTGTCCCGGTGCTGCCGAATCCTCCGCGGTCGGCACCCTCCAGATGCTCTACTTCCTCAAACACCAGCGTGGGCTGATTTTTCATAATGCGAAACTGGCAAATGCGATCTCCCACATGGATCTGGGTGTCCCGCATAGCGATAGCCGGAAATCTCCAGATATCATTGTCACCACAATAGCTGCCATCGATAATGCCCATACTATTGGCCTGAATGATACCAAAATTTTTAAAGGTGCTGCTGCGAGGCACCATATGGGCCTCATAACCGGCTGGCAGCTCCATAGCCACACCCAGACTGATCAAGCGAAACTCGCCCTGCTTCATCACCACATCCTCTGCTGCACGCAGATCGATCCAGTCGGATTTATTCTCAATATAAGTAAGTTTTTCGATCTGATCGCTGACATAGCGGATACGGATAGTTTCCATGCGGCATAGTCTCCTTTTTACAAAACACAGGGACACAGATAACCTCTGTGCCTGCATCGTCTCAATTTCTTTATAAAATGACAACGACTAGAACGATAAGCCGGGTTCTGTCGTGAATGATCATCTATCTAGTCCTGATGTTACCACCAGGCTCCAGCGACCTACCCGAAAGCAGACGGGCCGCCTTATGCTTTCTGTTTGGTCTTGCTTCGGATGGGGCTTGCATGTGCCCGCCCTGTTACCAGGACGGCGGTAGTCTCTTACACTGCCTTTCCACCCTTACCTCCAAAGGAGGCGGTTTATTTCTGTTGCGCTATCCTTAGGGTCACCCCCACCGGCCGTTAACCGGCATCCTGCCCTGTGAAGCCCGGACTTT
>JAFYLG010000216.1 GCA_017537225.1 Lachnospiraceae bacterium | reverse complement strand
GTACACACTCGTGAGCGCCGGTGGCACACAGAGCTCTCTTTAACTTCAGATCGGTCTTCTGCTTGCCATTGTTACCACCGGTGGTCACCTTGGCAGTAGGCATGAAGGTGGGAGTTACATGGTCGTAACCGTACATACGGATCACTTCCTCAGCCACATCGGGGTAGGACTCCATATCCTCACGGTAAGCGGGGATCTGCAGAGTCAGCTCGTCGCCATTTACTACAGGAGCAAACTGCAGGCTGGTCAGGATGCGAACCATATCCTCGGTGGGAACGGTAATACCCAGAACACCATTTACCTTGTTGATGCTTACTTTCATCTCACGAGGCTCTACGGAATTGCCGGTATTTACATCACAGTGAGTCTTACTTACCTTACCGCAGCCCAGTTCTTCCATCAGGTGCAGTGCTCTCTTCAGAGCCATTACGGTAGCGTACTCGTCAACGCCCTTGGAATAACGGGAGCTGGAGTCAGAGATCAGACCCAGAGCACGGGAAGTCTTTCTTACATTATCACGGGCAAACTTGGCACACTCAAACATAACTTCGGTGGTGGTGTCGCGGATCTCAGAATTGAGGCCACCCATTACGCCGGCCAGAGCTACAGGCTTCACGCCGTCGCAGATCACCAGATTGTTGGGCTCCAGAGTGTATTCCTTTTCATTCAGAGCCACTACCTTCTCGCCCTCGGTGGCACGTCTTACGTTGATGGCATTGCCCTCCAAGTAAGCGTAGTCAAAGGCGTGCATGGGCTGACCCAGCTCCTTCAGTACGTAGTTGGTGATATCTACCACGTTGGAGATGGCATCGATGCCAACCAGAGCCAGACGGCGCTTCATCCAGGCGGGAGATTCTTCGATCTTTACATCATATACATAGTGAGCCATGTAGCGAGGGCACAGTTCGGGAGCGTCCACGGTAACGGTGAAGCCTTCCTTCTCTACCTCATGCTCGGTGTAATCCAGAGCAGGCATCTTGCACTCCTTGCCCAGGACAGCAGCTACTTCTCTGGCGATACCGTAGATGCTCTGGCAGTCGGAACGGTTAGCAGTGATGGAGATGTCAAACATCCAGTCATCCAGACCCAGGATAGGCTTTACATCAGCACCGATCTCAGCATCTTCAGGCAGTACCAGCAGGCCGTTGTAACCGGCACCGGGGTACATATTTTCAGAAACGCCCAGTTCTACGCCGGAGCACAGCATACCGTGAGACTCATAGCCACGCAGCTTGCCCTTCTTGATCTTCATCACGCCTTCTACGGTCTTGTGATCCTTGGCAGTCATGTAAACGCTGGCACCAACTAAAGCTACAGGGAACTTACCGCCGGCGTGAACGTTGTCAGCGCCACAGCAGATCTGCAGATTTTCGCCCTGACCTACATTTACCTTACATACATGCAGATGGGTGTCGGGAATGGGATCACACTCCTCTACCAGACCTACCACTACATTGCTGATATCTCTACCGATCTCATACAGCTCCTCTACTTCGAAACCGCAGGAGAACAATTTTTCTTCTAATTCTTTGGGCTGAACATCGATATCCACATAATCTTTCAGCCAACTCAAAGGTACTAACATCTCTACAAACCTCCGTTATTAGTCATTCAGCTGATTCAATACACGAACATCGGATTCAAACAGCAGCTTGATGTTGTTGATACCGTACTTCAGCATGGCCAGACGCTCCATACCGATACCAAATGCCAGACCACTGTACTTCTCAGAGTCGATGTTGCAAACTTCCAGTACCTTCTTATTTACGATACCGGCGCCCAGTACCTCGATCCAACCGGTGCCCTTGCACAGCTTGCAGCCCTTGCCACCACACTCAAAGCAGCTTACGTCTACTTCTACAGAAGGCTCGGTGAAGGGGAAGTAAGAAGGACGCAGACGAGTGGTGGTACCCTCGCCGAAGATCTTCTGTACCAGTACTTCCAGCATACCCTTTAAGTCACACAGGGTGATGCCCTCGTCTACTACCAGACCTTCCATCTGGCTGAACATAGGGCTATGGGTAGCGTCGTCGTCAGAACGGAATACGCGGCCGGGGGACAGGATCTTGATGGGAGGAGCGGTATTCTCCATGACATGGATCTGGCCGGCAGAGGTCTGAGTACGCAGTAAGAACTCAGGGGACAGATAGAAAGTATCCTGCATATCGCGGGCAGGATGGTCCTGAGGGGTATTCAGAGCGGTGAAGTTATAGTAATCGGTCTCGATCTCAGCACCTTCAAATACCTCAAAGCCCATAGAGCCGAAAATGTCGATCAGCTGATTGCGGATCAGAGTCAGGGGATGCAGCTTACCGATCTCCACCTGCTCGGCGGGCATGGAAATGTCCACCTTCTCACTCTCATAGCGCTGCAGCAGCTCTTTTTCTTTCATCTTAATATCCAGGGCAGCAAACTGCTCCTGTGCCCACTCCTTCAGAGCATTGACACTCTTGCCGTAAGCAGCTCTGTCCTGAGGGGCGATATCCTTCATACCCTTCATCAGCTGACCGATCTTACCGGTCTTGGAATCCAGGAAGGACTTCTTGAACTCATAAACAGCCTTGGAGCTGTCCAGAGATTCCATGCCAATTAAAATTTCCTGCTGGATCGCATCCAGTTTTGCATGTAATTCCTGCATTGTTTTTCTCCTACTTTCTTTTCGAGTTGTGGTGGAAAAGTCCCGGCTGGTGTGCAGCCAAAACTTTTCGTTTTGTGGTCGTCCGGAACCAATAAAAAAATCCCATAACGATCCACTGAAGAATCATTATGGGACGGGATCACCCGCGGTACCACCCACATTCAGACAGGTCTGTCTCTCCTGCCTGCACTCTTACTATTACATTGTTGGACTCCAATGTTGAAATTCGTCTACAAGACTCCTGCGCGCTTCCAGCCATGGCGCGGTTCTCTGTAAGGAGCAACCCTTGTATCCTACTAAGACATCTTCTACGTCATCGCCACGATTATAGCGCAGAGAGGGTGAAAAGTCAAGGAGTCCTTGGATTTCCTTCCCACTTTCACAGGCCGAATCGCTCCTTGATCATCGCCGCCACCACCTCAGGCTCCAGATCTGTATTATCGATGCGCATGTAGTTTGCAAAGGGGATCTCCCCCGGCTCACTGACAAAGCGATGTTGCTGATCCATGGCAATGACTCGCTCTCGAGAGGCTGCCAGATCTCGCTTGGATGGCTTATGTTGCAGACGATTTTCTGTCTCATTTCTCTCCAGACGCACTTCCAAGGGGGCCACCAGCTCCGCACAGTAGATCTCTGCGCCCTGCTCTTCAAAAATCCCCACCACATGGCGCATATATTTCCAATCCTCCGGCTCATCAAAGGCCCACATGACCGTGTGGATCAAGCCATAGTGATCGCTCTTGGCAAACTCACGAAAAATGATCTCCCGCATCTGCAGGATCACACTTGTTCGAAATTCTCCAAAGATCTCCAACACCGGTTCGATGGTCATATGGTTATGAAACAGACGCAACCCAGTCTGCTTCATTAACTCTTGTCCAACTGTCATCTTACCTACGGCACCATCACCGATCAAAAGCAGTAATTTCATCGAAGGATCCTCCTTACTTAAATACACCTTTATGGTATAAACACAGCAACTTAAAAGTTGTAACAACTATAGCATTTCAAAAACAGACCTGTCAATAATACCAGCGGTATCACTTTTCCATCACAACTTTCTCTCATTTCAAACAAAAGAACGCCTGGAGAAATCTCCAGGCACATCCCTATTTTTGTGAGTCTATTATACCAAAAATTCCTATCATTTTCAAGGCTTGCAGTTGCCTCCCATTGTGCTACAATATATCTTACAAGGGATCCTGGGCCCCTAGGCTTCCTTATTCTTATGCAAAATGTTTCAGGAGGATATCTTTATGACTATCGCAGATCGCATTGCAGACCTGTCTATGATTTGGAAACAGGCTTCTCTGGTCTTTCCTTATTTTGATCAACGCGCTATCGATTGGGATACCGCCTACAAAGAATATCTTCCCAAAGTGATGAACACCATGACCGAGCGAGAGTTTCATCTGCTCCTGGCCGAATTCATGAACCTGTTGGGCGATGGTCATACGGACTACCAATTCCCCAGATCCCTGCGGGACGAAACCGGATATCTTCCGTTCACACTCCGTTTGATTCAGGACAGCTATTGCATCGATGGGACTACCCCGGAATACGAGGCGTATTTAGGACAGGAGATCCTGTCTCTCAATGGGCTTCCCTTCTCTGACTTTGTGGAAAAACTAAAACCCTACAGCTATCATGTAAAAAACTATATCTCACGATATCGCTTGCATCAAGTCCTTCCGTTTTTCCTTCAACCACATAATAATCTGGTCGAAACACCAGACGGAAGGTTTTCCTTTGATTTACTTCCCGCACTCCCTCAGAACCTGGTTTTCAAGACACTTCATCTGGGAAAAACATATCAGTCCATTACGACAGGAAAACTGGAGATTCGTCTCTATGATGATCACATCCTGTATATACGTCTGGATGATTTCATGTATGAAAAAGCAGCCGATGAGATCCGTCAGGCCCTTACTACGACCCCAGCCATCACCCGCGTCCTCATTGATCTGCGGGAAAATGTGGGCGGCATGACCATGTATGGCGCCAGGGTCGCGGAACTTTTTATCTCTGGAGAGTTCCATGGTTGTCAGAAACGCACCCGCTCTATGACGGGCATCGGCCTTTCCTCCGCCAGTCAGATCCTGCAGTGGAGTCCGGAAGCCATCGAAAAGCACATCGCGGCCGGGTATTCTACCAGGGAAGAGATCAGAAAAAGCCAACAACTTGCCACCAACACACATTACGATCATTATATAGATACGTACGGTTCTCCGGATCATATCGCTCTATTTGACGGCCCCTGTGTCATTTTGACCACTCGCCATACCGTATCTGCTGCCGAAGATTTTCTCGCTATGTTTCGCACCAATCACAGAGCTACCATTTTAGGAACCGAGACCTGCGGCACCACCGGCACCCCTCTCATGCAAACATTGTCCTGCGGCGGTGCTATGCGCATCTGTTCTGTAGGCTATCGTCTGTTGGACGGAACAGAATTTACCGGGTGTGGGATCCAGCCCGATATCTTTTGCGAAACTTCCGTCGCTGATTTTAGGCTCGAATACGATCATGTCCTTCAGGAAGGATTATGCCTCATGTGATTTTCTTTCTCACACTTTTCAAAACATACCTTTCAGGGGGCCACCAGCTCTACCCACATGAGCAAAGCCCCCTGCTTTTTATCCCCTCTTCGTTTGATCTCAAATATTTTAAAAAAATTTTATACTCCCTCTTTACATTTACATTTTAGTGTGGTAAACTGCTAATACGTTATCAAGCAAAACCATTAAACCCAGGAGGGTACATATTATGAAGAAAATGATCGCACTGTTACTGACCGCTATGATGCTCATCTCACTGGCCGCTTGTGGCGGTTCCGCCGCCAAGGATCCTGCCGATTGGATCTACGCCGTAGAGGCCGGCTCCGCTGGTGAAGCTGCCGCTTTGGAAAATAGTTTCGCTGTCAACAGCGTAGACACTCAGGCCAAGGCTCTGATGGAAGTTCAGTCCGGCACCTCCGATGCCGCTATCATCGACTCCCTGATGGCAGGCGCCATGGTAGGCGCAGGCACCAGCTATCCTGATCTGAAGTGCACCGATCAGAAGCTGACTTCTGAGCTGTACGGTGTAGGCTGCCGCAAGGGTTCTGACCTGGCTGCCTTTATCAACAGCATCTTCGTAAAGACTTATGCCGACGGCACCATGCAGAAGCTGGCTGAGACTTACGGCGTACAGGAAGCCCTGATCGCTCAGGAAGGTTCCGCTGACTTTACCGCCGCTGCTGACGGTGATGTAGCTTACATCAAGAACAAAGGCACGCTGATCGTAGGTATCACTGATTTTGCTCCCATGGATTATCAGGATGCCAACGGCGAATGGATCGGCTTCGACGCCGACATGGCCAAGATCGTTGCCAAGGAACTGGGCGTTACCATCGAATTCATCGAGATCGATTGGGACCGCAAGACCATGGAACTGGATTCCAAGAGCATCGACGTTGTTTGGAACGGCATGACCCTGACTGACGCAGTCCTGGCCGCCATGGAGTGTTCCAACGCCTACTGCAACAACGCTCAGGTCGTTATCGTAAAGCAATAACTACTTTCTTCCATATTATGAAAGGCAGAGAGCCTCACGCCCTCTGCCTTTCGTAGCGCTGGTATTTCTACTATTTCCGCTTGCAAGGAGACCTCTTATGTTTATTCATGTTACGTTATCTCTGCTGGAAGGCATGTGGACCGCCATAGAGCTCTTTCTTTTGACTCTGTTGTTTTCCCTGCCCCTGGGCCTGCTGGTAGCCTTTGGCTCCATGAGCAAATGGGCACCCCTTCGCCACGTGTCCCGTCTGGGCCATTTGCCTGCTGCCCTGCGCCATTTCCGCCCCATCAGCGCTCTCACCGAGTTGGTGGTTTGGATCATCCGCGGCACCCCTTTGATGCTGCAGCTGATCATCATTTTCTATGGCCCCGGCATGTGGTTTGACAACAATATCTGGGCTTTTGGCAACGGCCGTATGGTAGCCTGCGTGGTGGCTTTCGTCATCAACTACGCCTGCTACTTTTCCGTGATCTACCGCGGCGGTATCGAAAGCATCCCTCAGGGACAGAAGGAAGCCGGCCAGGTCCTGGGTATGACCAAGACTCAGATCTTCTTTAAAGTAACCCTTTTACAGGTTATCAAGCGGATCGTCCCTCCCATGTCCAACGAGATCATCACACTGGTCAAGGATACCTCCCTGGCCCGCACCATTGCCATCACCGAACTGGTCAAAGCCGGTGAATCCTTTATGAAATCCGACGGCATCACCTGGCCTCTGTTTTACACCATGGTATACTATCTGCTCTTTGTAGGCCTGTTGACCTTGCTGTTTAACTGGCTGGAAAAGAAGCTGGATTACTTTAAGTAAGGAGGGATCTCATGGCGATTTTAGAAGTACATAACATCGAAAAACACTTTAAAAATGTCCAGGTTCTCAACGACATCAGCTTTTCTCTGGAAAAAGGTCAGGTCCTGTCCATCATTGGTTCCTCTGGTAGCGGAAAGACCACTCTGCTGCGCTGTCTGAACTTTTTAGAAAAGCCGGATCAGGGCACTATCCTGGTAGGCGATCAGGTGATCTTTGATGCCGCCGATCCTGCTACTCAGATCGAAAAAGAGGTTCGCAAAAAGCGCCTTCACTTTGGTCTGGTATTCCAGAATTTCAATCTGTTCCCTCAGTATACCGCCCTGGAAAATGTGACCCTGGCTCCCAAGCTGATGGCCAAGGAAACGGGACGTTCTCCGGAAGACATTGAAGCAGACGGCTTGGCCTTGCTGGCGCAGATGGGTCTGGAGGATCGTAAGGATCACTATCCTCATCAGCTGTCCGGTGGTCAGCAGCAACGTGTGGCCATCGCCAGAGCCCTGGCTCTGCAGCCGGATATCCTCTGTTTTGACGAGCCCACCTCGGCTCTGGATCCGGAGCTGACCGGCGAAGTACTGCGTGTCATCCGTTCCCTGGCAGAAAAAAAGACTACCATGATCATCGTTACCCACGAGATGGCCTTTGCCAGAGACGTGGCTGATCAGGTGATCTTTATGGATGGCGGATACATCGTGGAGCAGGGCACTCCCGAGCAGGTCATCAACCATCCCAAGGAGGAGCGTACCAAGCAATTCCTGGCCCGCTATTTTGAAAATGCATAAACAATACAAAAACGGAGCCGCTTCACAGCGACTCCGATTATTATTTGTCTAAATTACGATCAAGTGCCGGAGCACTCACCACCAACAGACTAGTTGCTGGTGAAGTTGTCGAAGTAACCCTGGATCAGGATGATAGGAGTACCCTTGTCACCGGAACCGGAAGTCAGGTCGCACAGGGAACCGATCAGGTCGGTCAGCTGACGAGGAGTGGTACCCTGGGAAGCCATGTTGCCTACCAGGCTCTCGGTACCCTTGTTAGCGATGGACTTAGCGATAGCTTCCTTCAGCTCAGCGCCGGACAGGTTAGCAAAATCATTGTCAGCCAGATACTTGATCTTCAGCTCGTTGGGAGTACCGATCAGGCCATCGGTGTAAGCAGGAGATACAACGGGGTCAGCCAGCTCCCAGATCTTACCCTGAGGATCCTTGAAGGCGCCGTCGCCGTATACCATAACTTCTACACACTTGCCGGTTCTCTTCAGAATCTCAGCCTGGATATCCAGAACCAGCTGCTTGCAATCCTGAGGGAACAGCTTGATGCTGTCTTCGGTAGCCTTGTTGGAACCCAGCAGACCGTAAGCGGCGTTGAAACCACTGCCGTTTACAGGTGCATTCAGAATATCGTCCATACCGCAAACCACCTTAGCACCGGCAGCCTTCAGCAGACGCTTGGTACGTGCACGGGTGTGGATGTCACAGTTGATCACGCAATCGGTGTAGTCCAGAATGGTCTTTGCCTGGTTAGCAAATACGATCTCAACCTCAGCACCGGCCTCACGGATCACTTCAGCGTAGTAGCTAACATAGTCTACGCCGGTAAACTCATGGATGCGCTCCTCGCCAAACAGCTCTCTATATTTCTCCAGAGAGAGTACGTCGCTGTAAGGATTTACGCCCTTCTCATCCAGCTCGTCGTAAGTCAGCAGTGCGTTACCCACCTCATCGCTGGGGTAATTGAACATCAGCACTACCTTCTTGCAGCCCATAGCGATACCGCGCAGGCAGATAGAAAAACGGTTACGGCTCAGGATGGGGAAGATAACACCTACGGTCTCGCCGCCCAGCTTAGCTCTAACGTCATCAGCGATAGCCTGGATGGAAGCGTAGTTACCCTGTGCACGAGCTACGATGGACTCGGTCAGTGCGATAACGTCTCTGTCTCTCAGCTCAAAACCTTCGCTCTCAGCAGCACCCAGTACGCTGTCAACAGCGATATCTACCAGATTATCTCCCTCACGGATGATAGGACAACGAATGCCCATAGAAATAGTTCCGACTCTTCTCTCTTTCATAATGTCTCCATTCTGCAAGGCTCCCTTAAAACAGGTCCTTTGCAATGTTTTGTTTTTCGAAAATGACCACGGGGAACCCGAAAATTCTACAATATTTTCATGCACTTTCCTGCACCACGAAGCCAATTATATTATACAACCAGATGGTCTGTCTTACAAGAAAAAATCTAAAATTTTGCTACATTATTTTTTATACACAATATAAATATAACTTATGGTTCTCTCTTCCAGTATTAGATGGGCAAATACAAAAAACTGCTGCCCTTCCTTTTAGGAAAAGCAGCAGTATAAACTTCTTACCAGGTCTTTATGTAATCATTACCCTCTTTGATAAAGCCCATCTTATCCAAATATTTGATGTGCTTTTCATATTTTCCATGGAATACGGCCTTGTGATATCCCTTGTGAGTCAACTGACGGAACTGATACTGTCCCAGGGAATAATCACGATACTTAGGGATGGAATAATCCAACAGGATCTCAACGGCATACTCCGACATACGGCGAGCGATCAACAGACCGGCAGGCACCGCATTGCAGCAAACAAAGTAGATCTCATCTGCCTGAACCTGAGGATCAAAATCCGGGAAGAACTGCAGAATGTCCTGTCCGTAGTACTCCAGGAAATACTGATACATAGGGTCATTCACATCGGTAGCCACCATCTGATACTCGTCGGATTGACTAACTACACGAATCAACAGAACGATATTGATCAGCACCAAAACTCCATTCAGGGCTACGATGGGATAGGCATGGATCAAAAGACCATACACCAGAGAAACAATGGCTCCAATGACATTTACGATACGCAGCTTCACTACCGATGACATCATAATGGATATCAGTACGATCAACGAACCGATATAGCCGATCAATTCATACACGGACAAATTCATATGTTATCTCCTTTGCGACCATTCCTTCGTCAACCTCTGGTTGCCTTTGTCTCCGATAGGGTATCTCCTTACTATGCTATCACATTTGTATGCAGTTGTCAAAACCTGACATAGGAAATCTCCCGAAAATCCAGGATTTTAAAGAAACTTTTTGATCTCCTCCAGCGTACGGACCACATGATCCACTGCCATTCCTTCCGGAAGTCCTTTTCCCTGAGGATTATACCAACAAGTCTTCATGCCATAGCGGGTCCCACCTGCCATATCTGCTGTCAGAGAATCTCCTATCATCATGACTTCATCCGGCGTCAGCTGTGAGAGGTCCTTTTTCTCCTCCGGATGAAAGGCACCTCCTGTCACGGCATCCGCCCAGACTTCCCCACGCAAGATGCTCATGCCATAGTCAAAGTATTCTTGGGACGGCTTTTCTGCGCCTACCTGCTCGGAAATAAAGCAGTATGTCATACAGGGATACATTTCTGCCTTCTGTAACCGATGGATCTGCTGCTCATAGGGACCATTGCTGGCCGCACAAACCACGTACTTATCTGCCAGATGTCGAAGCAACGACAATGCTCCATCCACATGGATGGTACTGTCAAACAGGTAATTGCGGAAATACTCTTCAAAGGTCACACCGTCAAAACAGAATCCCAGGGCTTCAAAAATGCGGTCGAAACGAATGGCCAGCAACTCCTCACGGGTCAGTTCTCCCAGTTCCAGTCGATGCCACATTTCATTATTGACCCGATTAAACACAGGAAACATCTCGTCCCTATAAGGTGGCAGTCCAAAATGGGCAAAACCGTCCCGCAATGCCGCTTTTACACAGGCATCAAAATCCAATAGGGTGTTATCTACATCGATCCATACTGCTTTTATCATGGCGGTGTATCTCTCCTTTTTCCTACCAGATCTCTGGTATCTTTGGTTAGTATAGCAGTTTTTCCGTAAAACCTCCATCTTTTTTGAAAAGTCTCTTGACATATATATCGAAGTGCGATATAGTTAAGGCACAGTATATCGCACCTCGATATATTGAACTTCGATCTAAAAGGGGTTTTTCATGGAAGAGAAAATCAAACGGGTCTATATTCCCATGACGGAAACCGGTTTTTATATCCTGTACTGTCTGCAGGTAGAAATGCACGGCTACAGCATCGGCCAGATCGTCAAGGAGATGACTGGCGGAGAGATCATTATCAGCCCAGGTACCATGTACGGCACCCTATCCAAGATGGAAAAAGACGGCTTGATCCGCTTTGTCCGGGAAGAAGACAAACGCAAGCGCTACATCATCACACCTTTAGGCCAGGAGATCCTGGAGATGGAACAGAAGCGCATTGAGAGACTGTATCGCAACAGCAAGGGGGAATTCATTCATGGAAAATAAGAAGATCATCCGTGAACGCAAATCATTCTATATCTCTGAGTTTCGTGCCGAAGAAGCCTGGCTGTCTTTCATGCATCAGCAGGGCTGGAAGCTGCAAAGCATCGACAAGATCGGCTTTCACTATACCTTTGAAGCCTGCGATCCTCAGGATTGGATCTACCAACTGGATTTCAAAGAAGACGGTGTGGCCGAAGAAGATTATCTTTTGATGTACGAAGACTACGGTTGGGAGCCGGTACTTCGTTTCCGTCACTGGTTTTATTTCCGCAAGCAGCGTACCGACGACATGAAGACAGACGATCTGTCCATTTTCAGTGACGATGCTTCCCGCATCGAAATGTGTCGTCACGTGATCCGTCACCATGCCAGACTCATTGCCCTGATCCTGGGAAGTCTGTTTGTCGCAACAGGTCTTTTGACGATACTATTCCCTCAACTCACCATCCTGCAAGGCATTCTGATGGGTGCCATCGTCGGCAGTATTTTCAGTGCCATGTTTGTAGGCAATCAATTCAAACGATTACAGCACATGATCCGTCAGATGGAAAGGCGTATTTATGGTTAAAGGCAAGCCCTTACTGGCGGAAGGATACCACAGAGACGACACCCGGTCCTTGTAATGACAGCGTGCCACCCCAAATGGGTGGCACTTTTCTTTTCCCAACAGCAAAATTTCACCATTAGTCAAAAAAACTTTTTACCACTTTTACTGCCAGTCTGTGGCATTTTCTATCATCGGTGCTATAATGAAGATACCAAGCAGCAAAGGAGACATATCGATGGAGATTCGATTGGGAGAAAACATCCGTAAACTTCGCAAAGAAGGAGGATTTACCCAGGAGCAGCTTGCCGAAGCCTTAGGAGTGTCAGTCAGCGCCGTTCATAAATGGGAATCCGGCAAAGCCACCCCTGAACTAGAGATGCTGGTGGATATTGCAGAATTTTTTGAAACTTCTGTGGATGCCATGTTAAATTATGGTTGGCAGAAATTAAATATGGGACAGACCGCCCAGCAAATCTGTGCGTTTAAAGACGAACGTAACTTTGAAGAAGGCTTGCGTTTCGCAGAACGTGCCCTTCAAAAATATCCCAACAGTTTTGATGTGGTCTATGAAAGCGCCTTGCTCTACTATGTGTTCATGTTCCAATCCAGAGGAAAGCAAGCTCAGAGGACCATTGACCTTTTAAAAAGATCTCTGGAGCTCATCCAGCAAAACACCAGGGAAAACGTTTGCGTTGTCACCATACAAAACAAAATAGCCGATTGCTATTGTTACCTGGACGATATGGAAACGGCCATCCAGATACTGAAGCAAAACAACATCGGTGGATCAAACGATGCCAAGATCGGGTTGTTCCTGTCGCAGGATCCGAAGAGGGCAGAAGAAGCCCTTGGCTATTTGTCCGATGCCCTGCACAACTACTATTCACGGATCTATGAGATCTGCATAGGTTATGCCAATGCCTATGGTGCCATGGAAAAACTGGGACCCATCGAAGAACTGATGTATTGGCTTTTGCATATGGGATGGGGATTGAAGCATGAGGATACGGTCAATATCATTGACAAATCGGATGTGCGCATTTATACCATCCTTGCAGGAGTCCGACTTTTGCAGGAAGATGAAGCCGGCGCTGAACACTGGCTGAGAGAAGCCAAAAAGGCCGCTCTTCGCTTCGATGCCGATCCTCAATATCGTATCGCTTATGGTATGAAGTACTACCACAGCAGCGAAAAAAGTATGTCTTACGACGATATGGGCGACACCGGCATGGCAATGATCGAAAACTTTATTGCCGATGAAGCAGACGGAACGAATCTCCGTCCCCTTTGGGATAAGATCCAGACAGAAAACTAAGAAGAACCGAGGTATTTCATCCTATGAATAAAAAACAACGATCAAAGCCGTATCTGCAACAGTTCTATCGAGGCAACGGATGGCGGTTTGCTTTGGCATTGATGGTCACTCTGGTCATGACGGCATCCACCATGATGGTGTCCTGGCTGCTCCAGGTGATCATTGATATGGCCACCGGTGCCAATGTTGGTTTTTCTTTCTCCCAGGTGGTACTGTTGACGATCTCTGGCATCCTTTTAGAAGCCTTCGCCTACTTCCTGGCCTATCACTCCAAACCACGGTTCATAGCCAAAGGGATCGGACAATACAAAGAATATGTATATGAACGGTTGTGTCAGAAGGGCATCGGCGCTTTTTCCCGTGAGAACTCCTCGTTGTATATCTCGGCATTGAGCAATGACGCAAAAACAGTGGAGCTGAATTATCTGGCCAATGTTTTTATCATCGTAGAGAATTCCGCCATCTGCCTGGGCGCTCTGGTGCTCATGTTCTACTACAGTCCCCTTCTCACGATCCTGTCCATGGTTTTGGCATTGCTTCCTCTGGCCGTATCGATCTGTACCGGAACCCTGGTGGCAAACGCAGAAAAAACTGTGTCTGATAAGAACGAGACCTACATGAGCACACTGAAGGACAGCCTGATCGGCTTTACCGTGATCAAGTCTTTCCGGGCCGAGGCTCAAATGTACCGCATTTTCTCAAAGACGGTACAGGAAGTGGCAGATGCCAGTACCATCCGCAAAAAAATGAGCATTCTTGTCAGTGGATTGAGCGCATGCTCCGGAAGCATCTTGCAGTTCGGAATTTTCCTCATCGGTGCCTATCTGGCGTTGCACGGACATGGCTTATCCGCCGGTGCTGTCCTGGTGTTTGTACAGCTTTTGAATTTTGTGATCCAGCCCATCGGTACCATTCCTCAGGCTCTGGCCGAGATCAAAGCCTCCAAAGCCTTGATCGAAAAAGTGGCAGAAGCACTGGAAGGCAATGTCCGCGAGGAAGGTCTGGAGAGCAAAACCGAGTTGGTCACCGGCATCACTGTCAATGATCTGTCTTTCGGTTATGAAGCAGAAAAGCCGGTGCTGCAGCATGTGAATGTTACCTTTGAGGCCGGCAAGAGTTATGCCATCGTAGGCAGCTCCGGCAGTGGCAAAAGTACACTTCTCAATCTTTTGATGGCAGCCTACAACGGCTATACCGGCTCCATCTGCTATGATACGACTGAGCTGCAGCAGATCTGCAGCGACAGTCTGTATGATATAATTTCCGTGGTGCAGCAAAATGTCTTTATTTTCAATGCCTCCATTCGGGATAACATTACCATGTTCTCCGATTTCCCCAGCGAGGACGTAGATC
>JAFYLG010000215.1 GCA_017537225.1 Lachnospiraceae bacterium | reverse complement strand
TCAATGCCTGGATCTGGGATGCCAATGGTGCCATCCCCGGATACGAGCAGTATCAGACCACTTGGCCTGGTGCGTCTATTGGCAAAGATACTGTCAATAGTGACTGGTATGTAGTGTCTGTGACCAAACCGGAAAATGACAGCTTTAAATTTATCTTTAATGATGGCAATGGTAATCAGACGGCAGATCTGTCTACCGGTATCCTGCAGGTGGTTACCAATCTGTGGGTAGTAGGCGGAACGGTACGGACCGAGGCTCCTGAGGGATGGGCAGATCCGAATCGTACTGTTCATGTTCCCGGTACATTCCCCGGTCCTTCCTGGGATGCTGCTTCCAATCAGATGACGTATGACAGTAAGCTGGGTCTGTACGTTTATACCTTTGAGAATGTTCCGGCAGCCGGCTACGAGTACAAGATTGCCATCAATGGCAGCTGGGATGAGAACTATGGTGCCAACGGCGAGGCCGGCGGCCAGAACATCAAGGTTACTGTTCCTGAGACCATGGACGTGACCATTTGGTACAATGATAAGACTCACCAGTCCTTGAACTCTGTAACCTATCAGATGAATGCAGAGATCAGCCTGACCGGTAAGAATATCCCTGAAGATACCATGCTGACCGACCCGGATCTGACCGGTCTGTATTCCTGCACTGTGGAACTGCCTGCTGGTACCTATGACGATCTGACTATCACGTATGGCGATTTCTCCGTCACTTTTGGTCCCTTCACACTGGGTCAGGATCAGGAGGTAACCTTTACCTTCGATCCTTCCACGTACCTGGCTTCTCACAATGGTTCTTCTGTGAAGGTGGAGACGGATAAGATCTTCTATGATTCCAAGGACGACAATTACAAATCTCCTTACGGTGCGGTAGAAGAAGGCGAAGAAGTGACCTTTGCCATCGAGACCGGTGCTGACGCCACCAGTGTCAGCCTGATCGTACCCGGACAGAATCCTGTGGCTATGGAAAAGGACGGCGTGGCTGTGGATGGCGTACAGCGCTGGATATGCACTACCCGTTTTAATAAGCTGGGTGAGTATCAGTATTACTTCGCCATTTCCAACGGCAGTGATCTGGTATTCTATACCGATGACAATTATAACAATTATTACAAAAAGGGTGACTATGGTACCGGTACTGTTCGTGACCAGTACAATCTGTTCCCTTATGATATCGTAGTATATGAGGCAGGCTATGAGACTCCCGACTGGATGAAGGATGCGGTGATCTACCAGATCTTCCCCGATCGTTTCTTTGATGCCGATGCCAACAACAATATGGCTCAGACCAATGCCCGCGGCGAGGTCGATTATGAGTTTGTAGATGACTGGTACATGCTGCCTGAGCTGCCTTCTCAGACTGACGCTCCCGATTATCTCATTTATGCTCTCAAGGGCGATGGACAGTGGAGCAATGAGATCTACGGTGGTGATCTGAAGGGTATTGTGGAGAAGATCGACTACCTGAAGGCTCTGGGTGTGAACGTGATCTACCTGAATCCGATCTTCTGGTCTATCTCCAACCATCGTTACGATGCCTGTGATTACATGGAGATCGATCCGATCCTGGGAACTCTGGGTGATTTTGAGGAACTGGTAGCCGTAGCTGAGGCCAATGATATGCACATCATTCTGGATGGCGTATTTAACCATGTATCCGACGATTCCGTATATTTTGATCGTTACTACAACTTCCTGGGCAAGTCTGAGAAGATCGGTGCATATCCTTACTGGGCATATGTATACGATTACATGACTGAGACCGGTGTGGATCAGGTCACCGCGGAAGCTGTAGCCAAGACCTTCTTTGGTGAGAATTACGGTATCACCGATTACTCTTACACCGAGTGGTTTGCTGTACAGAATAAGCCGCGTGCAGGTACCGTTGACAAGATCGGTCTGCGTGCCGGCAAGGAAGTATACGATTACGAAGGCTGGTGGGGTTATGATTCCATGCCTGTTGTAAAGTCCACTAACGGTTCCGAGTTCCAGACCGGTAACTGGGCAGAAGAGATCATTTACAATGAGGATGAAACCAGTGTAAGCCAGTACTGGATCACCAAGGGTAACAACGGCTGGCGTCTGGACGTAGCCAACGAAGTATCCGATGAAACCTGGCAGAACTTCCGTGACAGCGTAAAGGCTCTGGACAGTGATGCTGTGATCATCGGTGAGATTTGGGCTGACTCTACCCACTACCTGATGGGCGATATGTACGACTCTGTAATGAACTACATCTTCCGTGATGCGGTAGCTGGTTTTGCCAGAGGTTATCTGATCAACCGCGACAACAAGGCAGAGATGTGGGATACCAATCTGACTGCTGCTGAGGCTATCACCATCCTGGAGATCCTGCGTGAGCGTTATCCCGAAGAGGCATTCTACGCCATGATGAACCTGGTAGGTTCTCACGATACAGCCAGAATCCTCAGCTATCTGGATGATATTGAGGATGATCGTTATCAGGAAGGGCTGGGTATGGAATACAACTTCCCTACCTATGAAAACACCTCCGATCGTGCTAAGCAGCTGCAGTATGTAGTATCATTCCTGCAGTTTACCTATGCCGGCGCTCCCACGATCTATTATGGTGATGAGATCGGTATGGTAGGCGCCGATGACCCCGATGATCGTCGTGCATTTGCCTGGGGTCAGGGTAATCAGGAACTGGTAGAATGGTACGCCAAGCTGGCTGCCATTCGTGCAGAGTATCCGGCCCTGCGTACAGGTTCTGTAGAGGCATTTGCTCCTCACGATGATGTAATGGGTTATGTAAGAAGAGATGACGCCGATACGTTGATCGTATTAGTTAACAGAAGCTCTTCCGAACGACAGATCCGATTGAATCTGACAGAACTGGGTGTGGATGCCGATGCCTTAGTAGATATGGTAAAGGGCAAGCAGAGAAGTGCGGCATATACTGTATCAGATGACATAGTAACTGTTACTGTTCCTGCCTATCGTGGTGCGATCCTGACTGAGAATCAGAAGGATGTGACTGTAAATTATGCAGATTTGGCACCGGCTTACAACAATGAATGGATCACCGTACCGTACAACGTAACGGTAAAGGGCCAGGATGGTCTGGATGATGCGGTAGAATATCGCTATCGTGGCGGAATGGTAGTGAAGCTGGATGCTGGAACTTATGAAGGCTACACCTTTGTAAACTGGATGTCAAACAGTGAGGATGTTACTTTTGAAAACCGTAACAGCGCGGAGACTACGTTTGTTATGCCTGCAGAGGATGTGACTGTGATTGCGATCTGGAGAAAGAATACGACTCAGAATCCCTCCCCTCAGCCAAGCCAAGGCGGCAATGCTCCTACCGGCGACAATAGTCCGATCTTGCTGTATAGTATGGTGGCTTTGGCTGCCCTGGCAGTGATGGCAGAAGCCGAGCGCCGTAGAAGACGCGTATAAATCAAAAAAATATGTACAATAGGGTATGAATAGAAGAGTCCGCTCCCGGCTGGTAACAGCCGGGGCGGTTCTTTTTTGTTGAGGATGTATGGACTTCGTCTAGAGGATATACGTCAATGTGACTAAAACATTCCGTTATTTTTTGGCGAAACTTTTCGAAACTTTCGAGAATAAATCCCTTTACATCATTTTTGGGAGATAGTATAATTTTGATAGGATAACCGGAGAAAGCAATGTGGGAAACCAATGGTTTCTTTCTCAGAATGGAGTATGCGGTCTATGTTTTACAATGATTATTCTTCTGAATTGTTTGAAAAGGAATTTACATACACCGGAGATGATCTGGGTGCTACCTGGACTCAGGACAAGACTACATTTCGCGTCTGGGCACCGACGGCCCAGATGGTCAGAGTGAATCTGTACCAGGGAGGACAGGCTGGCATAAATGACATGATCGAGCAGTTGATCATGACTCCTGATATCAACGGTACCTGGGTGGCAGAAAGGATCGGCGATCTCCACGGGGTGTACTATACCTATGTGGTGGATGTCAAAGGCCAGGTCAATGAGGCCTGTGATCCCTATGCCAAGGCTACCGGTGTAAACGGTCAGCGTGCCATGATCATCAACATGGAATCTACCAACCCTGCAGGTTGGGATACCGATATGGATCCCAATGGCGATCTAAATATCACCGATATGGTGATCTATGAACTGCATGTTCGAGATCTGTCCATCGATCCCAGTTCCGGTATTCAGAATGCCGGTAAGTATCTGGGCGTGATCGAGACGGGAACTACCAATACTCAGGGTGTGCCCACCGGTTTGGATCATATCAAAAATCTGGGAGCCACTCACATTCATTTTCTGCCCTTCTATGATTATGGTTCGGTAGATGAGTCCCGCCTGGATGAGCCACAGTTTAACTGGGGATATGATCCGGTCAATTATAACGTGCCAGAGGGTTCTTATTCATCCGATCCTTTCCATGGCGAAGTTCGAGTGACTGAGATGAAGCAGATGATCAAGGGCTTGCACGACAATGGCATTAGCGTGATCATGGACGTGGTATACAATCACGTATATTCCCTGGAGTCTTATTGCTTTAACCGTATCGTTCCTCAGTATTTCAGTCGTTTGGGTGATAACGGCAGTTATTCCAATGGCTCCGGCTGCGGTAATGACACGGCTTCCGAGCGCGCTATGGTCAAGAAGTATATTGTGGATTCTGTCAAATATTGGGCCGATGAGTACCACATCGACGGCTTCCGATTTGATCTGGTAGGCCTGATCGATACGGAGACTATCAACGCTGTGATGAAGGAAGTTCACAAGAATCATCCCCATGTGATCTTCTACGGCGAAGGATGGACCATGAGCACAAATGTGACCAAGTCGGGTTACACCATGACCACCCAGTGGGTTTCAGAACAGGTCCCTGGTTTTGCGTTCTTCAGCGATAATATCCGCGATATGTTAAAGGGGACGGTATTTGATAATTATGCGCAGGGTTATGTGTCCGGTGCGGCCATTCCTATGGAATCGGTGAAGGAGTGTTTCCTGGGAATACCTGCCTGGTGCAAGACTCCTGCCCAGAGTATCAACTATGTATCCTGCCATGACAATATGTCTCTCTATGACCGCCTGATCATGTCCACACCGGATGCGACAGTGGAGGAGCGCATTCGTATGAACAAACTGGCTGCTGCTTTCTATATGATGGCTCAGGGAGTGCCCTTCATGCAGGCTGGCGAGGAAATGCTGCGCAGTAAGCCTCTGGGGGATGGTACCTTTGACCACAACAGCTATGCCAGCCCGGACAGTGTGAACAGTCTTAAATGGGATGACCTGAACAAGGTTGAATATCAGAATGTCTACAAGTATTATCAGGGCCTGATCGCTTTCCGCAAGGCACACGCTGCGCTGCGCATGACCAATAGCGCGGACGTATGGGCCAATATCACTGCCTTTGAAGGTATGGGGAAAAATGTGGCAGCCTTCCGCATCAATGGTGCCATCCATGGTGAGACCGGTGATGGTTTGATGGTGATTTTTAACCCCAATAAGCAGGCAACTACTGTGGTTCTTCCTGAGGGTAACTGGAATGTTTATGTCACTGGGGAAATCGCAGGTGTGGAGGCTCTGGCATCAGTACGGGGAGCCGTAGTCGTGGATCCTATCTCTGCTATGGTGCTGGTCAAGGAAGATGCGCTGGTAGAGGAACCGAAGATCCTGTTGACTCCTGTAGTGGAATCCAAGATGTCTGAACAAGTACAGTGTGAAGAGACTTTTGGCGAGGAGAAAGAGGTATTCGACGGAGACGCTGTAGAAGAAAAGAAAACAGGCAAAGGTAATGGCATCGTGATCGGTGCTGCTGTAGCGGCTGTGGCTGCGGCAGGAGCTGCGGCTGCGGTGATTTTAAAGAAAAAGAAATAATGGATTGCGATGCAAAGCCATCAGAAAAGACCGACCGATTCCTGAAAAATTGGAAAAAGATCGGTCTTTTGGTTTGTGTATCCGTGGATGGTATGATATAATAAAAAGATACATTATCCGGAAAACCTGTGATGGGAGGATGACTTATGAACTGGGGAACGATTTTTGGCAGGGTGATTTTAGATCGCGGCCGTGCCTATTATGATGCCGGTAAAGTGAAGAATCTAAGATACGAAAATGGCACCTACCTGGCCATGGTTCGGGGGAGTCTGCCTTATCGCGTGGAGATCCGGGTAGAAGGCAATACCATCCGTTCTATGAGCTGCAATTGTTCTCGGGCAGAGTCTGGACAGCGCTGCAAACATATGGCGGCCACATTGATCGCGATTGAGCGCCAGCGTGCCCAGGCTAAGCTGCGCCAGCGTATGAATCCTACAGAAGCAAACAGTTCGCAGGTGGACGGTGTAGTATCGGTGATCAAAGAACCGGATGGCCCGGAGACCCCTTTTCCTAAGAGGGAACGACCGGAGGGGGAGTATTGGTATTATGACTTGTCACATATGACGTCCCGAATGCGTTTTACGAAGAACCAGTGTCGTCAGGCCAGAGAACTGGTGGAGAATGGGACAGTCGTGCTGGATGGCGTGATCATCAATCATATGGGATGGCAGCAGGAGTCGGATTCGGCACTGCGTTCGCTCAGTAAGGCAGTAGGCAGCGTCAAAGAAAAGAATCGCAGCTATGAGGTGGAGATCACCTTTGACAGAGAGCGGATCCTGTCGGCTCGATGCGATGTGCCCTATTGCACCAATGGAAATTATGGTCGTTTTTGGAATCATGTGTATCACTCATCCAGAGGACCGGACCTATGCGTGCATGAGACGGCCCTGTTGTATCTGTTGGCAGATTATGTGAAAAAATACAATCCGGGAGATACCACCGACGGAGAAGCGACCCGTCTGTTGGAACATTTCCGGGGGATCTACGGGCCCGGATCCTGGAAAAATTGGGAGTCCGGTCGGCAGTTGGAACTGACACCTCGCCTGGAACTGACTGCCGATGGCTGGCGTGTGGGCTTTCGTATCGGTAATGAACAGCCATATCTGGTCAAAAACATGACGGAATTGGTGGATTGTGTGAGAAACCGAAGAGAGAAGGTGTTTGGTACCAGACTGCAGGCGGATTTTGCCAGGGATACTTTTACCGAAAGGTCTCAGAAGATTTATGAATTCATCGAAGCGGCCGTATTGGAGCAGAAATACCGCACTGGGGATCTTTACGATGAGGCAGATGGGGATAAGATGCGATCTCTTAAGGGAAGCATGGATCTCCATGGGGCTCGCTGGGATGAATTTTATGAATTGTTTGCAGACCAGACATTGGAATTTCAGGATATCAGCGGCATCGGTGTGCAGCGAGGAGAGATCCATTTGCAGGAGAAATTGCCCCGGTTCCAGTTGACGATCCAGCCGGATCGCGATGCCAGCGATGTATTTCAGGGAGTGCGGGTCAGTGGGATCATGCCTCAGCTGTGGGAAGGCGCCAGAGGGCTTTACTATCGTGAGGCGGACTATCTGTATCGTGTTCCTCGAAGACAGGTGGCAGATGTACTTCCGTTTTATGAGATGGCCAGAGACGGTAAGCTGATGTTTCGGGTGGGCCGTAAGCACCTGACGGAATTTTATTATACGGCATTGCCGGTTTTGGAAAAATACGGAACGGTACGGCAGGAAGAAGCCGAGGAGATTGCTTTCTATCTGCCTCCGGAGGTTTCCTTTGCTTTTTACCTGGATGCAGAAGATAAGAATGTAACATGTCAGGCTCGTGCCATCTATGGGGATCAGGTGGTTTCTGTGCTGGATGGCCTGAAAAATGCAGAAGGAACCTTGAAAGAGGATTACCGGGATGCCGGCAGAGAAGGGGCAGTGATTGATCTGCTGCTGCAGTATTTTCCTCAGACCGACGAGGCCAGAGATTTGTTTCACAGCGGCGGTAGTGAGGATGCAGTCTATGATTTGTTGGAGCGAGGATTGGATCAGCTGCTGTCCGTGGGAGAAGTCCAAAGTACCGATGCCTTCCGGAGACTGAATGTCCGTCGTCGCACCAAACTTTCTGTAGGAGTATCGGTAAAGAGTGATATCATGGATCTGGAGATCTCTTCGGAAGATATTTCCAAAGAAGAATTGATGGAGATCCTCCAGAGTTATCGCAAAAAGAAGCGTTTTTATCGCCTGAAGAATGGTGATTTCCTCAATATGGACGATGAAAATATCCAGATGCTGGATCAGCTGATGCAGGATCTGCGCCTGTCGCCTAAGGAGTTTGTCAAAGGTAAGATGCAGATCCCTGCTTATCGGGCCCTGTATCTGGATCATATGCTGGAAACCAGTGAGACGTTATATGCGGATCGGGACAGTCATTTTAAAAAGCTGGTGAAAGAGTTTAAGACGGTGGGGGATGCAGATTTTGCAGTGCCCAAACACTTACACGGTGTGCTTCGCAAATACCAGAAAGTAGGATATCGATGGCTGCGAACTCTGGATGCCTATGGCTTTGGTGGTATTCTGGCCGACGATATGGGTCTGGGTAAGACATTGCAGCTGATTTCTGTGCTGGTGGCTCACAAGGAGGAAGGTGGTACCGGCACGTCATTGATCATCTGTCCTGCGTCCCTGGTCTATAACTGGCAGGAGGAATTTCGCCGATTTGCACCAGAGCTGACGGTGAGTCTGATCGTAGGTACTCAGCCGGAGCGTGCAGAAAAGATCCGTGGATATCAGGAGTCAGATGTGTTGATCACCTCTTATGATCTGTTAAAACGAGATATTGCTGAGTATGAGGACTGCTGTTTTGCCTATCAGGTGCTGGATGAGGCTCAGTATATTAAGAATCATTCTACTGCCGCATCCAAGGCGGTGAAGGTCATTCGCAGCCGCACCCGTTATGCGTTGACCGGCACGCCTATCGAGAATCGTCTCAGCGAGTTGTGGAGCATTTTTGATTATCTGATGCCGGGATTCCTCTACGGATATGATACATTCAAAAAAGAACTGGAAAAGCCTATCACCAGACAGCAAAATGAAGATGCGACCAGTCGTCTTAAGCAGATGGTTGCTCCTTTTATCCTGCGTCGTCTGAAACAGCAGGTGCTGAAGGATCTGCCGGATAAGCTGGAGGAGACCCGTTATGCCCATCTGGAGGATCGTCAGCAACAACTGTATGATGCCCAGGTGCTTCATATGAGGAGCGTGCTGGAGTCTCAGTCGGAAGAACATTTCCGACAAAATAAAATTGAGATCCTGGCAGAACTGATGAAGATCCGTCAGATCTGCTGCGATCCGGCCCTGTGTCTGGAGGAATATGACGGTGGCTCGGCCAAGAGGGAGGCTTGCCTGGATCTGATCACCAGTGCCATCGAGGGTGAGCACAAGATGTTGGTCTTCTCACAGTTTACCTCTATGTTAGAATTGCTGGAGAAAGATCTGGCGGAGCGGAAGATCTCTTACTATAAGATCACGGGTGCCACGCCCAAGGAGATCCGCATGGAGCTGGTTCGTCAGTTCAATGAGGATGCTACTCCGGTCTTTTTGATTTCGTTGAAGGCGGGAGGCACCGGTTTGAATCTGACCGGGGCCGATGTGGTCATCCATTATGATCCCTGGTGGAATCTGGCGGTACAAAATCAGGCTACTGACCGCGCCCATCGTATCGGCCAAAAGAAAGCAGTATCAGTGTACAAGCTTATCGTCAAGGATTCTATTGAAGAAAAGATCCTTCATATGCAGGAGGCCAAGCAAAATCTGGCCGATGAGATTTTGAGCGGTGAGACCAGTGGACTGGCCAGTCTGACCAGAGAAGAACTGCTGCAGCTGATCCAGGGGTAGGAGATAGTGGTTGTGTACTCTGATTGTTTCCAATTTATTTGGCATGACGGCGGCAGACAAGCTAAGGAGTGCTTGCAAGTTGAGACAAGATGCGATACAATAAGAGATAATCAGCGAAAGTCTGCATCGATGCGACCGTCATACGCTGGAAAGCAACATCAGGAGGAATTTTATTATGGGCAAGAAGGGTTTGTATAAGCAGACAAAGGGAACACAGCAGTAAC
>JAFYLG010000214.1 GCA_017537225.1 Lachnospiraceae bacterium | reverse complement strand
TTCGAGCGCGGCATCCTGGTATGCGGCACCGGTATCGGTATGGCCATCTGCGCTAACAAGGTACCTGGCATTCGTGCTGCTGTTTGCCACGATCCTTTCTCCACCGAGCGCTCCCGCAAGAGCAACGACGCTCAGATCATGTGCATGGGCGAGCGTGTTATCGGCGTAGAACTGGCCAAGTATCTGGTAGATATTTGGTTAAAGTGTGACTTCGCCGGCGGCGGATCTGCCCCCAAGGTAGCCCGCATCAACGAGCTGGAGCAGGAGCACATCAAGAACGCTAAGTAAGAAGAGTGCATCAATAATTTACAAAAGAGGACCCCGTGCCATATGGCACGGGGTCTTTTTGCAGATATATGTACAGAAAATATGGTGAGAGATCCGCTGATAAAACAAGGGAAATTCTCTTGTCCCGATTAGCGATTTCCTGTATAATGACGCTGTTACTGGAGCCGTGAAGGAAACTGCTGCTGACGTATCTGTCACCATGGTAATGGATATGGAAAGTAAGAGAAAGATCGGGAGGAGAACCATGGAAGATAAAAAAGCCCTGTTAAAACAGTGGATCGCTGAAAGCAACAATATCGTCTTTTTTGGCGGCGCCGGTGTGTCCACCGAGAGCAAGATCCCGGACTTTCGCAGTGTAGATGGACTGTACAATCAAAAGTATAAATATCCTCCGGAGACTATCCTGAGTCATACCTTTTATCAGCGTCGGACCGAGGAGTTTTTTGAATTTTACCGGGACAAGATGCTGTTTCCTGAGGCTAAACCCAATGCGGCTCACCTGGCACTGGCAAAACTGGAGCAGATGGGCAAGTGCAAGGCAGTGATCACTCAGAATATTGACGGTCTTCATCAGGCCGCCGGCAGCAAAAAGGTGCTGGAACTTCATGGTTCCGTGCTGCGCAACTATTGCACCCGCTGTCACAAATTTTATGATATGGAATATATTTTGCATTCGGAGGGGATCCCTCGCTGCGAATGTGGTGGCGTGATCAAGCCGGATGTGGTATTATACGAAGAAGGGCTGGATTCTCTGACCCTCAATGAGGCGGTGCGCTGCATCCGCCAGGCCGATATGCTCATCATAGGTGGCACCAGCCTGACGGTATATCCTGCGGCCGGACTGATCGATTATTATCATGGCAATAAGCTGGTGCTGATCAATAAGTCGGTGACCGGCATGGACGGACGGGCGGATCTGCTGATCCAGGGTTCTGTCTCTGTGTTGGCGGAGTGTCTACCACAGTAGATTTGGATAAGAATATCGGAGGACGGATAGGACCGTCGGGAGGAGAACGACCATGTATTTCGAAGTGGGAGATAAGATTAAAATGAAAAAAGCCCATCCCTGTGGCAGCCACGAGTGGGATGTGCTTCGCGTAGGTATCGATTTTCGCCTGCAGTGCGCCGGCTGCGGTCACCAGATCATGGTAGCCCGCACCCTGGTGGAGAAAAACTGCCGCGGGGTGATCCACGCTGGAGAGACCGAGTATCACAAGCCTGAGGCCAAAAAGCCGGAATAATCAGGTGGGTAACGGTTAAGAATGTAAACATTAAGAAGGATCTGTCGCAATACGACGTGGACGGAGGAGAAGTAATATGATCAACACCATATTGTTTGACCTGGACAGCACCCTGCTGTGCATGGACCAGGATGAATTTGTAAAAGTATATTTTGGCCGCCTGTGCGCCTATATGGCTCAGTACGGTTGGGAACCTCAGTCTTTAGGCAAGGTGATCTGGGGATGTGTAGGGGCCATGATCAAAAATCAGGAGCCGATCCGCAATGATATCGTTTTCTGGCAGACCTTTGAAGCACTGACCGGCCGTAAGAAAGAAGATGTGGAAGAAGGTTTTACCGAGTTCTATGAGAAGGACTTTCCCAAGGTCTGTGTGGTGGCTCAAAAGATGGAGGAGTCTGCAGCCATCATCCGTGTATTAAAGGAAAAAGGCTATCGCCTGGCATTGGCCACCAATCCTCTGTTTCCTCAGATCGCCACCCACTCCCGTGTGCAGTGGGCGGGCATGGAGCCGACAGATTTTGAGTGGATCACTACCTATGAAAACAGTCATTACTGCAAGCCCAGCCCCAAATACTATCAGGAAGTGATGGAAGTATTGGGTGTGCAGCCAGACCAGTGCCTGATGGTAGGCAACGATGTGGAAGAAGATATGTGCGCCGCAGACCTTGGTTTGCAGGTCCATCTGATCACTGACTACCTGATCGATCGCAAGAATAAGGGCATCGAAGGATATCCTCATAGTACTTTGGCAGAGTTTTTGGAGATGGCTAAGGAGATGCCTGCTGTATAACTCGCAGGCGCGTATGCAGGATAGAGAACCGCCCAGCATTGTTTTTGTCAAGGATCATTACGAAATCAAAAGATAAAGGGGAGCCACATTTAATCGCGTTTTTTACGATTTGGGGCTCCCCTTATGCTTTTGATTCCATATTTTATAGTCTTAAAGCTATGCTATGCGGTTTCTCAATCCTGCCGCATCAATTCTTTCATGATAAAGGAGTAGATCTCCTGGTTGCTGACACTCCAACGGTTGCACATGTCCTCGGCCTGATCTTTGTCCGGTACGGAGATGTTGATCTCGATGAGGGTGGAGCGGCCTTCCCGCACCTGGCAGTGGACCATGTAATCCTGGCTGCCGGCTTTGTAATACTCAGCGGTCACACCTACTTCGTCGCGCAGACGAACCTTATTGTTTTTCAAAAACTCATCCATATCCTCCACGATAGCGGGGGAGATCTCCTTGCCAAAGAAGGACAAGGTCTCCTCACCTTCGCGGGTGATCTGATAGCGGGAACTGTTGCGCACGGTTTCAGCGGTGATCAGATGAGCTTCTTTTAACTCAGTCAGGACCTGCTGGAGGGTAAAGTAGTTGGTGTATTCGTGGTCCAGGAAAAACTCGGACAGCTGAGAACCGGACAGGGGAAACTTCACCTGCTTCAGCATGTACAATGTCATCAGTTTATATAAAGTCAACGGTTCTGTCAGCATAACCAACCCTCCTCGGTGCTAAAAAAACACTTTCTTATTTTATATCATAGCAAGTTTGTTTCAGGAATTCAACTAAGGATTCTAAGAAAATTCAAAGAATTCACTTCCTTTTCTCCATGTTTTATGCTATTCTATCCGAAGAGAGATCATCGTTTCGCGTCTTATTACGATTCTAAAGAAAACATTTGAAACCATTTCAAAAGGCAGTATTCTGCCACTAGATCCAGCCGGTGCATGAGAAAGGAATATAGTATGCGTGCTAAGTATGAAAGTTTGCCGTTGACGGTATTGAAAGATATTGCCAAGGACCGTGGTGTTAAGGGTGTGTCCACCATGAAGAAGGCGGAGGTGGTAGAGGCATTATTGGCGTCTGACCCTAAACCTGCAGCAGGAAAGGTACAGACGGAAGCACCGGCCCAGCCGACATCAGCTCCGGTGGCTGCCAGTCAGCCAGCACAGGCGCAGGAGAATCGACCTGCATACGGTCAGCAGGAACGGGCTTATAGCCAGGAAGGCCGTCCCCAGTACAATCAGCAGGATCGCCGCTACAATCAGCGTGGAGGCGGTCGTCCGATGAATGAGCAGTCCAATCGTTACGGCCGTAATGACCGTTACAACAATAATTCCAACTATAGCAATAGTTCTAACTACAGTCCTGCTTCCGGTTATAACGCCCCTCAGACCCAACAGCCTGAGGTAGCGCCTGCCATGTCCTACGGTACCATGAATCAGGAGATAAATCTGGAGCCGGAGGTGATCCTGACCGAGGAGGAAAAGCGTCTCAGTCTGGAGGCTCTGGACAGTGGCGAGACCGCTTCCGGAATTTTGGAAGTCATGCCCGATGGCTTTGGTTTTATCCGCTGTGCCAACTATATGCCCGGTGACAACGATGTCTATGTGGCCCCTTCTCAGATCCGCCGCTTTAATTTAAAGACCGGTGACATCGTCTGCGGTACCAAGCGCATCAAGACCGGCAATGAGAAGTTTTCTGCCCTGCTGTTTATCAACGAGGTCAATGGCTATCCCACCAAGGCAGCCGAGGCCCGTCCTAATTTTGAAGATCTGACTCCCATCTTCCCTCATGATCGTCTCCATCTGGAGGTGCCGGGAGGTAAAGTGGCCATGCGTATCGTGGATCTTTTGTCTC
The DNA here is from genome assembly GCA_017537225.1 of Lachnospiraceae bacterium. GTDB lineage: Bacteria > Bacillota > Clostridia > Lachnospirales > Lachnospiraceae > RGIG7193. The sequence continues at coordinate 500 of JAFYLG010000214.1, read as the reverse complement.
CCATCGGTAAGGGACAGAGAGGTACGATCGTATCCCAGCCTAAGGCCGGTAAGACCACCCTGTTAAAGCAGGTGGCTCATTCCATCAAGACCAATCATCCCGATGTCCATCTGATCGTATTGCTGATCGATGAGCGTCCCGAGGAAGTGACTGATATCAAGGAGTCCATTGAGGGTCCTAATGCGGAGGTCATTTACTCCACCTTTGACGAACTGCCCGAGCATCACAAGAGAGTATCGGAGATGGTGCTGGAGAGAGCCAAGCGTCTGGTAGAGCATGGCCAGGACGTTATGATCCTGTTGGATAGCATTACTCGTCTGGCTCGTGCTTATAACCTGACCGTGGCGCCCAGTGGCCGTACCTTGTCCGGTGGTCTGGACCCGGCGGCGTTGCACATGCCCAAGCGATTCTTTGGTGCGGCCCGCTGCATGCGCGAGGGCGGCAGTCTGACCATCCTGGCCACAGCTTTGGTGGAGACCGGCAGCCGCATGGACGATGTG
>JAFYLG010000213.1 GCA_017537225.1 Lachnospiraceae bacterium | reverse complement strand
CATGAAACCTAAGCATATGGTACCGACACCCTTTCTCTTCTCATTTTTTCCCATATACATCAGAATACCAATGATACCAATGAGCGGTGCCAGTGTGGAAGGTTTGAAGAGTTTAATCATAAAGCTGCCACCCTCCAGACCAGACAGGGACAGGATCCAGGCAGTGACCGTAGTACCGATGTTACTACCCATGATAACGCCCACAGCCTGCTTCAGGGTCATAATGCCAGAGTTAACGAAACCGACCACCATAACCGTAGTTGCGGAAGAAGACTGGATCACAGCAGTGACACCAAGACCGAGCAGGAACCCTTTGAACACATTGCTGCTCATCTTCGCCAGAATGGTCTGCAGTTTGCCGCCCGCTTGGCGTTCCAGAGTCTTTCCCATCACATCCATGCCGAACAGGAACAAAGAAAGTCCGCCCAGCAGGCTGATTATTTTAAAAATATAATCTGTCATATTTTTACTCCTTTACGGAAATTTTTCTAATTTTGACAAGCAATATTATAAATTTCGCGATTTGTAAATACCATAGAGGGTATGAAAAGTCTAAGTAAAATCTGTGTAAAATTAAAGACCGCACCCTGTATTAGGATGCGGTCAGAATCAGAATTGTATGGCTATGGTTGTTCCCTTGCCGGGAGTGCTGTCTAAACTAATTTCTGCCTTATGGTAGGCTGCTGCGTGTTTGACAATGGAAAGACCCAGACCAGTACCGCCGGAAGCTTTGGAATGGCTCTTATCCACCCGGTAGAACCGCTCAAAAATCCGATCCTTGTGAATAGCGGGGATACCAATACCGGTATCTTTAACAACCAGGCGGTTATTCTCTACATGGATTGTTACACTGCCGCCTGGGACATTATACTTAATGGCATTGTCGCAAAGATTGTATACAATTTCGTGCAGCATCCTGCGAACCCCCATAACGTCAAATCCACTTCCAGTAATATGAACCGTCACCTGCTTATCAGCAGCGCTGGGTGATAGAATTTCCTTTACATCCTGGCAAAGCTGCAACATATCCACCTGTTCGGCAGGCAGCTCCACACCTTCGTCCAGCTGAGAAAGCCGGATGATATCCTCAATCAGACTCACCAACCGGGCGGCTTCTTTACGAATATGGCCAACAAATCGCGGTGTATCCTCAGCCCTTACCATGCCGCTTTCCAGTAGTTCAGCGCTGCCGATGATACCCTGCAGGGGGGTCTTCAATTCGTGGGATACATTTGCAGAAAATTCCCGGCGCATCTGTTCTGCATTCTGAGATTCTGTAACATCCACCGCCAGGATGACAGCTCCTAAAAGATTTCCATCAGACCGGATGCTGCTCATATCAAAGCGATAGGCTCTTCCATTCAGTTCCAGCACCGCACTTCCGTGGCCCCGATCTAAAGCGTCGTTGAGGGCATTTCGCAGTATTTGGCTTCGGTTTATCAGAAAGAAACTGCTTCCCACACAGGACACCCCTACTCCAAAGATCTGCATAGCAGCAGAATTGATGGAACGTATATGGGTCTCCTTATCCAATACCACCAGACCTTCCTGCATATGGGAGGTAATCTGAATGAACTCATCGGTCTTGTGCTGGAGTTTGCGCATTTGGGAGTGGATCTGCAAATGCTGCTGATTGATCCGGCGCAGCAAAGGAGAAAGCTCCTCATAGGTGTCGTTTGATAAGGGATGCTCCAGATCCAATTTATTAAGAGGCTCCACAATTTTTCGTGCCATTCGCCGGGCAAGTAACGCAGATAATCCAATGGCAAGCAGCGCGATGAGAACAATGGGCCAAAGAAGGTCCATCATCAGCGCCCAGGCAGATGCCTGTTTTGCAGAGATGCGCAGTATGGTTCCATCCCACAATCTTTGTGCCTCATAAAAAGTCTGCTCGGTCAGCGTAGACGAGTTACGCACCGCACTTCCGGAGCCGGTTTCAAAGGCCTCCCTGATCTCCTCACGGTCAGCATGGTTTTCCATGGCTGTCTGATCCACATGAGTATCAAAGAGAACGGTACCATCGGTGTCGATCCAGGTGACACGGAAACGGTCGGCTTCCACGTTCTCCAGGAAGGCATTGCCATACTGCTCCGTACCGGTAACTGCAAGGCTCAGTTCATCCTTCAGCTGCTGTACCTGCACACCGGTAAAATGATTGTACAGGACACCCACCACAATGCCCAGGGAACAGAGGAGAACAAGCACCACAACGAACACCGTGGAGCGGAAGATCTTATTTGTCATGCTTTGCCTCCAGCCGGTAGCCCACATTGCGGACAGTTTCAATCAGATGTCCGTATGTTCCCAACTTCTGCCGCAGGGTACGGATGTGCATATCCACTGTCCGGGTTTCTCCGAAATACTCTGCATTCCAGACACTAGCCAGCAGCTGTTCTCTAGTGAATGCAATACCTGGCTGAGACAGGAACAGACGCAGCAGCTCATATTCCTTATAGGTCAGGATGACACGTTCTCCATCCACGGAAACAGTATGTTCGCTGGGATTCAGTACCAAGCCCTCTACGCAAAACTGTTTCGTGGGCTGTGTACGTTTACAGCGACGAAGGACCGCTTTAACTCGGCTGACCATTTCCATAATACCGAAGGGTTTCACAAGATAGTCGTCCGCACCTAAGTCAAGACTTTGAATCTTGTCATATTCCGTACCCTTGGCGGTTGCCATGATCACGGGAATATTCTGGAATTCTTCGGAAGCCTTCATTCGCTTCAGCAGCTCCACACCGTCAATTCCGGGGAGCATCACATCCAGCACTACCAGTTCCGGCTGCGACCTCTGCAGTGCCTCCCAGAAGGATGTACCATCCTCAAATCCTCTGGCATCAAGGCCAGTGGAAGTCAGTGCGTACACTTCAATATCCCGGATGCTGGCATCATCTTCTACACACCAGATCATTGCCGTACCTCCTTTCTTTTTTACAATCATATCGACTTCATCAATAAAATTCAAGATTTCTAAGGGATTTTACATACATTTTACTTACTGGCAATCTTTATGGATGCCAGTGACGGAGAACTCCACCCACTCAGCAATGTTGGTGCAGTGATCACCGATCCGTTCAAAATACTTGGCAACCATTAATAGATCCAGCGCATACTCACCATGGGCAGGCTCAGCAGCAATACCTTCAATGATTCCATTTTTAACTTTGGTGAAGTAATCGTCCACAACATCATCGTGTGCCATGACCTTCCTTGCCAGATCCAGATCCTGTTTTACATATGCATCTACGGCTTCTGTTACCATTACTTGAGCACCTTTCGCCATTTCCCGAATCTTTGGGAACTTCTCGTCGGGATGGGATGTGATATGAGGCGCGATCTCTACAATATCCTCACACTGATCGCCAATTCTCTCCATGTCGGTGATCATTTTCATAGCTGCGGAAATGACCCGAAGATCCCGGGCAACCGGCTGCTGGCGCAGCAGAAGCTTCATGCAGATCGTTTCGATGGTGCGTTCGCTCTCGTCGATCTGCGCACCGACTCTCTTTACTTTGCTGACCAATTCCTCGTCCCACTCGGTGAGCGCGTCAGATGCCATGGCGATGATCTCCTCGCAGGCGGCACCCATGTGGATCAGCTCCTCATTGAGCTTCGTCATCTGTTCGGTAAAATAATCTCTCATAATCAACCAAACCTTCCTGTGATGTAGTCCTCTGTACGTTTGTCCTTGGGCTGATCGAACATGGCTT
>JAFYLG010000212.1 GCA_017537225.1 Lachnospiraceae bacterium | reverse complement strand
TACTGCTGCCAAGTGCGATGAGTATATTCCGATCCAGCCTGGTTCTGACTTGCTGCTGGTTATGGCCATGATGAAGATCATCCTGGAAAAGGGATGGGCTGACGAGACCTTCATGAAGACCAGATCCACCAGCCCTTGCCTGGTTCGTAAGGACACCGGCAAGTATCTGAAGAAGAGCGACTTTACTGCTCTGGCTGAGGGTGAAGATGATGTTTACTACGTATGGGATAAGGCTGCTGACAAGGCAGTTCTGTCCACTGAAGCCACCGAGCCCGCTCTGGAAGGCACTTATACCGTAGAAGGTATCGAGTGCACCACCGCGTTCTCTCTGCTGAAAGACCGCATCAATGAGACCGATGTGGATTATGCCGCCAAGAAGACCGGTATTTCTAAGGATAAGATCGTAGAGATGACCGACAACTATGTACATTCCGGTGCTTCCGGTATCTACACTGTATATGGTATCGACCACTATCAGAATGGTCATCTGTTTGGTTTTGCCATCGCATGTCTGGCTACCCTTAGTGGTAATCTGGCAAAACCCGGCTGCAGCCTGACCGGTTTCTTTGTAAACCGTTCCATGACCGTAGATTATGCCGGCCTGTACACCAAGGAGGCACAGATCCTGCAGGGTATCAAGGGTATGATCCCTTCCGATAAGGTAGGTGAAGTATTCCGTACGCAGCAGTTCTATGGCGGTCCTTTCCCTGTAAAGGCCATGTACACCAGCTGCTCCAACTCCATGAGCAACTTTGCACAGCAGAATCAGTGGTTTGACGATATCCTGCCTAACCTGGAGTACTGGGTCGTAGTAGATACCGAGATGACCGACAGTGCCCGCTATGCCGATATGGTACTGCCTGCCGCTTTCTGGCTGGAAGTAGACGATCTGCGCAGCAACTACAACAACCCTTACCTGACCATTCAGGAAAAGGCCATCGATCCTCTGTACGAGTCCAAGTCCGACGCTGAGATCATCCGTCTGATCGTGACCGAGATGGGTTATGGTGCCGGCTTCCCTGAGAAGAGCGACAAGGAATGGATCCAGGTACTGATGGATCTGGATCTGTTAAAGATGCTGGGCTTCACCTACGAGCGTCTGATGGAAGAGAAGATCATCCACACCGTATGGAATGGTGCTCCTTATGTATACGGTGAGTCTTCCGCATTCCCTACCCAGCAGGGTCTGGTTCGCGTATACTGTGAAGATCCTGTGCCCAGAAACAACCACTATCAGGATCTATCCGGTATTTATGAGAAGGAAAGAATGCCTTACTTCAAGGCTCCTAACGAGGCTTGGGATGAGAATCCTCTGTACGAGAAGTATCCTCTGGTATTCATCCAGGATCACAGCCGCTTCCGCAGCCACTCTCAGTGGTTCAATACCCCTATCCTGCGTGAGCTGGATCCCGAACCTTATATCCGCATGAATCCCGATGATGCTGCTGCCAGAGGTCTGGCTGAAGGCGACATCGCTGAGGCTTTCAATGACAGAGGTCATGCCGTAGCTAAGCTGCGTCTGGATCCCGCTGTTAAGCCTGGTGTTATGACCATGCCTAAGGGCTGGCAGAGAGAGCAGTTCATCGCCGGCTGCTATCAGGAACTGACCAATACTTCTTCCGATCCTATGGCATCTAACTTTGCCTACTTTGATACTCTGGTAGAAGTTCGCAAATATGAAGGAGGTAAATAAGAATGGCTAAATATGGAATGGCTGTAGATTTACAGGCATGTATCGGTTGTCACACCTGCTCCGTAGCCTGCAAGACTGCCAACAACCTGCCCAATGAGATGTGGTGGCTGAACGTTTTGACTGTAGGTGGTGAGGCTATGGATACCTCCGAAGGCACTTTCCCCAATGCCAGCTTAAGCTACGTTCCCATGAATTGCATGCATTGTGAGAATCCTTCCTGTGTAGTTGCTTGTCCTACCGGTGCTGCTTACAAGCGCGAAGACGGTATCGTAGCCATCGACACTGACAAGTGCATCGGCTGCCGTACCTGCATCACCGCTTGCCCTTACACCGATGTACGTCAGTACAACGCCAAGGAGCCTGAGTACTATGTTGACTTTGCTCTGGGTGCTGCGGATGCTCCTGTACATAAGTACAATACCGTTGAGAAATGTACTTTCTGTGCCGGCCGTGCAGAGAGAGGTGAAGTACCTTACTGCGTAGAGGTATGTCCTGCCAGAGCCCGTATTTTCGGTGATCTGGAAGACCCTAACAGCGAAGTGTCTAAAGCCATTGCAGAGCGTGAAACCATGCGTCTGCTGGAAGAAAAGGGTACCGAGCCTAAGGTTCATTATTTAGTATAAGATTTTCTCTGGGAGCGGGGAGAAAACACCTCCCCGCTCTTTTACAAAAATGCAAAGGAATTGACAATCATGACAGTAGAACAGGCAATCAATCTTTCGGATTTTTATCAGCTGATGGCCATCGCCATGCGTTGCCCTACCAAAGAACTGGCAGAAGGTTTGTTGGACGGCAGTTTTGCCGACGATATGGCAGCATGCATGGAAGGACTGGGCGTGTCCGCCGACGTGGCAGACGAGGCCTATGATACCTTGTGTGCAGCGGTACTGGCAGATGCTTCTCAGGCGGAGGAGTTATTCCACTTGCTCCGTGTTGAATATACCCGCCTGTTCCTGATCCCCAAAAAGGAAAAGATCTATATCTATGAGAGTCGGTTCTGCTACCCTAAGGATGCAGATCCCAGACAATATAGTATGTTTGTATCGCCCTGCGCCCTGCACGCAGAGCAGTGTTACAAAGAGGCCGGTGTTCGTGTGCGCAAAGATCTGCAGGAAGTGCCCGATCACATGGCGACCGAGTTGGAGTATATTTCCTACCTGTATCGAAAGATGGCAGAAACGATCACCATGGAGAACAAAACAGAGCAGGTTCTGTGGAAGGTACGGATCGAGACCTTCTGGCAGAAGCATCTGAATAAATGGTACGATGCCTTCCTGGCAGAGATACAGGAAAAGACCGAGTCAGAGACCTACAAGGCTCTGGCAACATTGGGAGGAATGAGATTCGATGTACCTGGAAGCGGCCGGTAAGGTTCGGCTTGATACAGAGAAATGCCTGAACAGGCTATATCGAGGAATAGAGTGCCGGACCTGTGTGGAACAGTGTCCGGCCAAAGCGCTTTCTTTTGAAAACGGAAAGATCGCGCTGGCAACCGACACCTGTGTGGGTTGTGGTCAGTGTCTGACCCATTGCCCTACCGGTGTATTTCGCATGGATTCCTGGCAGGAAGCCACGCTGGTAAAAGAGGCTCTGGTCAGTGAAGCCGACACCATCGTACTGTTTTGCGGTGGTCATCCATCGGCCTATCGCAAGTCCAAGACCCAGACCTATGAGTGTCTGAAGGTGCCTCACTGTCTGGCAGGCATCAGCAAGGCGGCTCTGTTCGAGATCGCTGCTCACAAGAAAGTGGAATTGATGGTCGACGCCTGTGAGGAGTGCGAATATGCCTCTTGTCTGGCATTGATCCGCAATCAGGTCCAGCGAACCGGTGAGATGCTGTGCGCCTGTACCGGATCCAGCCATTTG
>JAFYLG010000019.1 GCA_017537225.1 Lachnospiraceae bacterium | reverse complement strand
GTATAGAAGTTGGTAAATACGTATCCGGTATTGACCAGCTTATACAGCGTAGGGGTCAGATCCTTGTGTACTGCATGGGGAGAGAATCCTTCTGCCGTAATAAAGATCAGATTGTATCCCTCATAGATGCCGGTATACTCATTCTTGTTGGTGGGCTGCTGAGAGTAATAGAACTTGTGCATAGTAGCCAGATCCTTATTACCGGCAGCTTCCGCATCGGCGATCAGCTTCTCAAAATCAATGTCAGTAAAGTTATACAGATCATGGATATCCGGCTCTTTCTCAGGTTCGGTAGACTCAGCAGTCTCATCCATGGTCTCATCAGGACCCATAGTCTCATCGGGAACCTTTGTCTCACCACCACCGTTCATCCAGTCATTGTTACCACTCTCGATCTCCAGATCATCCAGATTGGTCTTAGGAGCACCAAAGATCACGGTACGCAGATCCAGACGCATGGAGGTAGCCAGACCCAGATCCTCCACTGCCTGATCTAAAGAGCTGTTGTGATGATACAGATCATAGACAGATCCGTCATCCTTGTTACCGATACCTACGATCAACAGACACACAAGGTGCAGTACCAGCAGCGCACCTGCCAGAACACCCTGGATGGGCAGCTGTCTCTGACGATAGCTGAGCAGAGTGCGACCAATGGTCAGGATAAAAATAAACGGCACCAGGATCAGGATAATAGAGAAAATGTTAGTCCAGATATTGGCGATACCCTGGGCCAGGAAAGGACCAAAGGCAAATGCCTGAGCTGCAGTACCCTGAGCGATCATACTGAAGGCTGGGGTAAATGTAGTAAAAATCGAATAGTACACGATCTCCACTCCACACAGGAAGCAGCACAAAAATGTCAGCACACAGGTGATGATATAGTTGGCCAGCTTGGACGGTGTCAGATTACACAGCAGACCAAAGAATACACCGGTAGGGATGGAGAACAAAATGGGGAAGAAAAACTTTGCACTAAAACCATCAAACATAGCAAAGTGGAATGCAAACTCCCACCATACAAATGCCGCAATAAAATACAATACCGTACTGAAGGTCAGCAGCAAGTTTTCCTTGCGGGTGCGACCCACGCGCTGAAAGCTAAACTTGCTTCTCTTTCTTCTTCTACGACTCATAAATAATCCTTTCTATATTACGACAGCCCCGCCCCATGGGACGAGGCTGTCAGCCTATGGGCTATCAGCCCTTTGCTACAATATTGATGATACGACCAGGTACGTAGATCTCTTTTACGATGGTACCGGTCAGCTTAGCGCCCAGTGCTTCCTTACCGGCAGCAATGGCATCTTCCTTAGAAGCATCCTTGGAGATGGTAACGGTAGCTTTCATCTTACCATTGATCTGAACAGCCACCTCGATGGTGTCCTCAACAGTCTTAGCCTCATCGTACTCAGGCCATGCGGTCTGGTACAGTCTGCCCTCGCATCCCAGCATCTCCCACATTTCCTCAGTGATATGAGGAGCAACAGGGTTCAGCAGAACCAGCAGAGCCTTCAGCTCGCCGCGGGTCAGAGAACCATTCTTGTAGAACTGGTTCAGCAGAGCCATCATGGCAGCGATAGCAGTGTTGAACTTCAGGCTCTCATAGTCCAGAGTTACCTTCTTAATGGTCTGATGCATCTTGGTCTCCATGGCCTTGGAGAAACCTTCCTCCTCGGTAACCATGTCAGCCAGCTTCCATACACGATCCAGGAAACGACGGCAACCCTTTACACCCTCCTGAGACCAGCTGGCACTCAGATCGAAAGCACCAATGAACATCTCATAAGTACGCAGGGTATCCGCACCAAACTCGTTTACGATGTCGTCGGGATTGATAACGTTACCGCGGGACTTACTCATCTTCTCGCCGTTCTCACCCAGGATCATACCGTGGGAAGTACGCTTTGCATAAGGCTCTGCACAAGGAACTACGCCCTCGTCAAACAGGAACTTATGCCAGAAACGGGAGTACAGCAGATGCAGAGTGGTGTGCTCCATACCACCGTTATACCAGTCAACAGGCATCCAGTATTTCAGAGCCTCGGGGCTGGCAATCGCCTCCTCGTTGGTAGGATCGATGTAACGCAGGAAATACCAGGAAGAGCCAGCCCACTGAGGCATGGTGTCGGTCTCTCTCTTGGCAGGACCGCCACAGCAAGGGCAGGTAGTGTTTACCCAGTCAGTCATGGCAGCCAGAGGGGACTCGCCGTTGTCGGTAGGCATGTAACTCTCAACCTCGGGCAGATTCAAAGGCAGCTCAGACTCAGGCAGCGGTACATAACCACACTTGTCACAGATCACGATCGGAATGGGCTCGCCCCAGTATCTCTGTCTGGAGAACACCCAGTCTCTCAGCTTATAATTCTTCTTAGGCTCACCCACCTTGTTGTCAGCCAGCCATGCTACGATGGCCTTCTTAGCCTCTTCTACTTCCATGCCGGTCAAGAAACCGGAATTAACCATGGTACCTGTCTCTACATTGGTGAAAGCAGCTTCTTCTACATTGCCGCCGGCTACTACTTCGATGATGGGCATGTTAAACTTCTTAGCAAACTCCCAGTCTCTCTCGTCGTGGCCAGGTACTGCCATGATGGCACCAGTACCGTAGCTCATCAGTACATAGTCAGAGATCCAGATCGGGATCTCCTTGCCATTCACGGGGTTAATGGCGGACAGACCGTTGATCATCACGCCGGTCTTATCCTTGGCCAGCTCAGAACGCTCAAAATCAGACTTCTTGGCAGCCTGCTCTCTGTAAGCCACTACCTCATCCCAGTTAGCGATCTCAGCCTGATACTTATCGATGTAAGGATGCTCAGGAGACAGTACCATGTAGGTTACGCCAAACAGGGTGTCAGGACGGGTGGTGTAGATACGCAGCTTCTCTTCCTTATCCTTCAGAGAGAAGTCTACCTCGGCACCGTGGGAACGGCCGATCCAGTTCTTCTGAGAAACCTTTACTCTCTCGATATAATCCAGACCCTCCAGATCGTCGATCAGCTTGTCATGAAGTGATAGTACAAAGATTTGCGCCATTCTGGTGCCTTTTCGCCCTTCAACAAAGGCAAGAATGATTCACCTTGCATTT
>JAFYLG010000211.1 GCA_017537225.1 Lachnospiraceae bacterium | reverse complement strand
TATACCACAGAGGGCAGGTTCTTCGGAACCTGCTTTTCTTGTTTTTGGGCAAGAAAAGGGAGCTGCTACACAACTTGCGTTAGTTGTGCAACAGCCCCTTTTTGTTATGAAAGATATTCAATCATAGTTAATTAAGCGTTTTTGATTTCGCCAGCCTTGGTCAGTGCCCACTTGGTAATAACAGGACCAACCAGCTCGTAAATCAGAGTACCGCACAGGATAACCGCACGGACGGTATCAGCGTACTGAGGAACAACGCTGCGTGCCACCAGAGTCAAACCGATAGCCACACCAGCCTGAGGAATCAGAGTAGGACCGATGTACTTGGCTACCAGAGTGGGAGCCTTCATAATGCGGGAACCGATGTATGCACCGGAGATCTTACCGATCACACGAACCACTACGTAGATGATACCTACCAGACCGATGGAAGGCAGGATGCTCAGGTTCAGGTCAGCACCGGATACCACGAAGAACATGGTAAACAGGGGAGGTGTAATAAAGTCAGCCAGATCACCCATGCTGTCGGATTCAGCAGAGATGTTACAGAAGATAGCACCGATCATCATGCAGCAAAGCAACTCGCTGACACCGAAGACACCGGCCAAACCGCTTCCCAGGAAAACGAAGGCGATCAGAATAGCCAGACGGTTACCACTCTTTTTAAAATGCTTCATAGGGATCACGATCAGGAAACCTAAGATAGCACCGATCACCAGAGCCAAAACAACTTCCCAAATGGGAGCCAGCAGGGACAAAAGCAAGTTGCCTTCGCCGGTGGCAGTCATGGCCTGAGCGATAGCTACACAGAAACCAAAAGCGATCAGAGCTACAGCATCGTCGATAGCAACAACGCTCATCAGAGTCTCAGTCAGAGGACCCTTGGCACGGTACTGTTTGATTACCATGATGGTAGCAGCAGGAGCAGTAGCAGCTGCGATAGCACCCAGAATAATAGAGAAAGCAGGATCAAAGCCGAAGAGGATCAAAGCGCCCTGTACCAGGAATACAGCCATCATTGCCTCGAAGATGGCGATAACGATGGGAGTAGCACCTACGCGCTTAAAGTAGCTGGCCTTGAAGGACAGACCGATGGTGAAAGCGATGAAAGCCAGCGCCATTTCGGAGATCAGCTCAAATCCATGCAGTGCCTCGGCAGGGATCACATTCAGTACGCTGGGACCTAACAGCAGACCACCTACCAGATATCCGGTTACATTGGGCAGATGAAGTTTTTTGGCAAGGCGCCCAAAAAACAAGCCACCCAGCAGAAGGATCGCAAGATATGTCAGAGTATTTAATTCAGGCATGGTCCCTTAGTCCTCCTTTGCTTCGGGGATACCGGCAGCAAACAGTACAGGGATGGCAAACAGGATGCCAGTGTCAGGCTGCTGCAGATCGATCACATCGTCTACTACCTGAGTAGCATCGGTGATGCGATCGTTGTCGATAACCATAAAAATAGTGCGGCTTTCCTTGCGGGATGCGCCGAATATATTGCGCAGGTTACCAATGAAATAGGTTTCTTCCTGCATAATACCCAGCTCGTGGGCCATACCCATGGAATTCAAAATGGTAGCGCCTTTGATACCGTGTTCATTCAGGGCAGACAGCATTTTGTCCATCAGCTCTACACGATTCAAAACGATGATCAGCATGGATTTGTCTTTCATACTCTTTTCCTCTTTTTCTTTATTATTTTAAATTATTTAGGATGTGGGATCATATCATGATCCCAATATTGCAAACATAGAAACAACTCTGTAATACTCCAAAAGTACAGGGGTGTCAAGTTTTTTTTCCAGTACTTTTATTAAGAAATAGAAAAGATTGTGAAAGAGAAAAAATCGTCAAATATTTCATAGGAAACGGTTGTGAAATACACAGAGATATCACAAAAAATAGAACAGGATTCTTGCTTTATTGTAAAAAGGAGGATAGAATATTATAGTAAACCATGCTATAATGATTTCGTTTTGTTTCGTTTCATTTTATATGAGTATGATACCATAAAGATAGAACGTGGCTGAAATATCGGACAAAGAGTAGAAGGAGATTTGTAACCACATGATGCCTAAATTTAGTGTTAAAAAACCGTATACTGTGGTAGTTGCTGTTATCATGCTGTTGGTGCTGGGATTTGTCAGCTTTACCAGAATGACTACAGACCTGCTGCCGTCCATGAGCTTGCCTTACGTGGTAGTGGTTACCACCTATCCCGGTGCGTCTCCGGAGCGAGTGGAGAGTGAGGTCACAGCGGTGCTTGAATCCAGCCTGGGTACTGTTAATGGTGTGGAGAATGTCAGCAGTACCTCCAGTGAAAACTATAGTATGATCGTGCTGGAGTTTGAAGAGGACATGAACATGGATAGCGCCATGGTCAAACTGTCCACTGCCATCGATCAGCTTAATTTCCCGGATATGGTAGGCACTCCCATGTTGCTGGAAATGTCTCCGGATATGTTGGCCACCATGATGGTCAGCGTGTCTATGGAAGGGATGGACATCTATGAACTGACCCAGTTTGTCCAGGATGAAGTGGTTCCTTATATGGAGCGTCAGAGTGGTGTGGCCAGTGTGGATGGTAGCGGCCTGGTTGAAAAAAGCATCGAGGTTCGACTGGTACCGGAGCTGATCAATGAGATCAATCGCAAGCTTCAGGCAAAGGTGACCAAGAAGATGGACGAAGCTGAGATCGAGCTGCAGGATGCCCGTGCGGAGATCGATAAGGCCAAGGACGAGTTGGAAGATGGTAAGGCCACTCTGGAAAAAGAGATGGACAAAACTACCAACGAATTGGCCGAAGCCAGTAAGCTGCTGGATC
>JAFYLG010000004.1 GCA_017537225.1 Lachnospiraceae bacterium | reverse complement strand
TGTTGACCTTACTGTCCAAACGGCCGGAGACATTGGATTTTGTGCTGCAGTATCCTGAATATAAAGAACTGCCGGAGCCTCAGGTGGAGTTTGGCAGAGAGATAAAGAAAGGCACGATTCCGATGCTGTATCAATGGGATCTTCGCTGGGGGTATGGTCGTTACGGTGACAATATTATGGCCCTGGCTGGCTGCGGTCCCACTTGCCTGTCTATGGTAATGTTGGGTCTGACCGGAGATGTGAAATGGGATCCGATAGAGATCGCAAGATTTAGCGAGACGGAAGGCTATGTGTCTCAGGTGGGCACGTCCTGGGAGTTAATGAGCGTAGGAGCAGAAAAACTGGGGATCGTCAGTCAGGAATTACCATTGGATGAAAATCGCATGATTCGGGAACTGAAGGAAGGACATCCCATCATCTGCAGCATGCGTCCCGGTGATTTTACCGATACCGGTCATTTTATCGTGCTGGTAGATTATGAGAAGGACGGCTTTATAGTTCATGATCCCAACAGCATCGACAATAGTGAGAAGATATGGAACTATGAGGAGATCCGTGGACAGATCCGCAATTTGTGGGCATTTTCTTTGCCGCAGTAAGGAATGCGATCGACGATATGAATGAGAATAAAAACGCATCTGAGAGAAACGAAAATGTTTCATCAGATGCGTTTTATTATATGTAGCAGGTTGTTTGGAAAAGAAAGAGGATTTACTTATTTTGCCTCATCAATTTCTTTTACAGAGGTAGTAACCATGCGAGTCATAGCAAACAGGGCAATGGCGTTGGGCAGTACCATCAGGTAGTTAAAGGCGTCGGTCAGTTCCCAAACCAGATCGTTGGAAGCCAGAGTGCCCAGGAATACAAAAATCAGAGCGATCAGGGTATAAATAGTGGTGGCTTTCTTGGCATTCTTTTTACCGAAGAGATAGATCACGTTGACCTTTCCGAACATGTTCCAGCTCAGGATGGTAGAGAAAGCGAAGAAGAACAGGCAGATGGCGATGAAGATGGCTCCGATGCTCTCGCCAAATACGCTGCCGTAGGCCAGCTGAGCCAGGTTTGACTTGGTGATCACGGTGCTGGCAGCAGCGGCACCGCATTCTGCCAGAGGACCACCAGCGGTATACATGGTGGAAATGATGCACAGAGCATTCAGAGTCAGTACGATAAAGGTGTCGATAAATACGCCGGCCATAGCCATGATACCCTGCTCGTGAGGATGGGCTACATTAGCCTGTGCGTGAGCGTGAGGGGTGGAACCCATACCAGCTTCATTGGAGAACAGACCTCTCTTTACGCCCTGACTGATAGCGGATTTTAAGGCAGCACCGAAGGTACCACCGATGATAGCCTGAGGAGTGAATGCGTAGCGGAAGATCATGCCAAAGGTGGCAGGAATAAATTTAAAACGCAGGATCAGTACGATGACGCTGACTGCCAGGAACAGACATGCCATGATAGGAACCAGTTTTTCACAGACAGAGGCCAGTCGCTGTACACCGCCCAGGAAGATGAAACCGCAGATGATGACCAGAACGATCCCAATGATCCATGCAGGGATACCAAAAGCAGTCTCAAAGGTGGAACCGATGGAATTGGACTGTACCATAGTACCCATAAAGCCCAGAGCCATAATGATGGCTACGGCAAAGAAAGTTGCCAGGAACTTACCAAAGATGCCTTGGAAAGCAGTGGTGATATAGTATACAGGACCACCGTGAATCTCACCATTTTTGTCCGTGATACGGGTCTTCTGAGCCAGGGTGGCCTCGGCATAGATGGTAGCCATACCAAAGAAAGCGATGATCCACATCCAGAAGATGGCGCCGGGACCACCGGTCAGGATCGCACCGGAGGCACCAACGATGTTACCGGTACCGACCTGGGCTGCGATAGCAGTGGCCAGAGCCTGGAAAGAGCTCATACCGCTCTTTTGTTTATCACCCTTTAAGGACAGGTCGCCAAATACTTTTTTCAGACTGGCGCCAAAATATCGTACCTGTACGAAACGAGTCTTGATGGTATACCATAAGCCAACGCCTACCAGCAGGATGATCAGCACATAGTTGGCCAGGTACTCGTTGATCTTTACCACAATGGGGTACAGAAAAGCTTCGATGTTTGCAATCATTTTGTTTTCCTCCTACAAATAAAAAAAATAGAACAGTTTTCACTGTTCTGGAGAAGGCAAGCAATATAAAAATACAAATCTTTATTTGTATTGGTATATTCTCTGTCCTTTTACCTGAGAGATTCGGCGTGTCGCCTTGCACCTTCGGTACTCATTTGCTGAGATTCTCCAGAGTCACATCCATTCTTAGTCCTTGCCCGGATCCGGGTACCTGAGAGTATTACTCCTTCGGTGGGCTGGTGCCACTTTCCTAAGAATTTCATCTGCTTATTAAGATATGAAACAATGTATCATAAGTTTATCAAACTGTCAAGCATTAAAGTGAGAAAGTGATGGGGTAAAAGGAAGAAGAGAAAAATTACGATTTTATTAAGAATGTTTGTAAGTACTTGACAGCGAATGTCTACGTTTGTAGACTAAAAGAAAAGAGGTCTACAACTGTAGACAATGAAGGTGTATAAGAGAGGTGATGTTATGGAGATTCCTAAGATCCCAGAGGGAGAATATCGTTTTTGCTTGATTTTATGGGAGCATGAGCCTGTGACGGCAACAGAACTGGTGAAGCTGTGCCAAAGTCAGCTGGGTTGGAAGCGTACCACTACTTACACCGTGATCAAGCGCTTGGAGGAGCGGGGCGTTTTGCGCAATGATGGCGGCATGGTTGTCGCGTTGGTGTCTAAAGAGGATGTGCAGGCCAGCGAGATCGACGAATTGGTAGAGAAAAAATTTGAAGGATCGTTGCCGGCTTTTCTGGCTGCCTTTACCAAGCGCCAGGAGTTGTCGGAGCAGGAGTTGGATGAAGTACAAAGGATGATCGATCGGATACGAAAGGGAGGTAGTGTATGACAGATCTCTTTTTGCGTGTTCTGAATATGAGTATTGCCGCCGGTTGGATGGTGGCCATCATATTGCTTGTAAGAATCATACTGCAAAATGCGCCCAAATGGACAATGGTGTTTTTATGGGGGATCGTAGCCTTGCGATTGCTTTGCCCGATTACGATTGAATCAGAGATTTCTCTAATTCCCTCTGATGTGTATCATGGCGAGGTATTGTCGGAGTGGTTAGACGACTATGTTGGAAATGTTGCTTTTTATTATGAGGAGTCTCCAGACTATGAGGCAGCAGTCAATGCAGGAAGAGAACCAATACCTGACAGCAGCGGTGTTTACTATGTAGTTACAAGTCTCGACCAATGGGGAGAACCACCTACGGTTGAGAACACGGTCGTGCCGGTACTGACTATTCTTTGGCTGGCAGGGGTGGCAGTGCTGGTTTTTTATATGGGGATCAGTTATTGGAAGTTAGATAAAAGACTGGCTACGGCGGTTCGTTATCGGGACCATATCTTTCAAAGCGAAAATGTGGAGTCTCCCTTTGTATTGGGACTGGTACGTCCCAGGATCTATTTGCCGTATCATACGGAGGAAATGGATCTGAACTATGTGATCGCCCATGAGCAGGCTCATATCCTTCGTAAAGATCACTGGTGGAAACTATTGGGATATCTGCTGCGCAGTGTTCACTGGTTCAATCCCTTGATATGGTTGGCCTATAGGCTGCTGTGTCGGGATATCGAACTGGCTTGTGATGAAAAGGTGATCCGGGATTTGAGTCAGCTCCAGAGAGCAGACTATACCCAGGCGTTGGTATCTTGCAGTGTCAGTCGCCGTAGTATCGCTACCTGTCCGTTGGCGTTTGGGGAGGTTGGCGTCAAGGAGCGTATCCAATCGGTGATGAATTATAAAAAGCCTGGAAGGTGGGGGATTTTGATTGCGGTGATCGTCTGCCTGGGTGCTGCGTGCTGTCTGTTGACTTCTCCACGACAAGACGAGGCTACCATCCGTATCGTAGTGCCTGCTGGCAGTGATGCGCCCTTTGTGTATTCGGAGGAGGAAATTTCTCCTTTGCGCGATTATATTTTGGTGTCCACAAAATCAATGACTCCCAATCAGCGTATGGTATTAAAGCCTATGGAAGTAACACAAGAGAGGGCGTATGAACCATTTTTTGGTGTTCATGGTTGGGATATCCCTCTGAAAATCGGAGCAGAAAAAGGTGGTTGGTTTAAATTTGGTGTGGAAGTACAAAATCCCACGGATCGGGATATCATAGTTGAAGTGAAAGTAGAGTATGTGGAAGTTCGAATTGCAGATGGTGTAGAGCCTGCACCAAAATGATGGGTTGCTATCAAAAAGAAATCCTTTTGTGAATAAGCAGGGATAGTATATTTACAGAAGATATGTTACAATGAGATCAGGAAAACATCAAAAAAGGAGGACCACCCATGATCTACAGAACTCTAAATAATGGCATCCAGATCCCTATGCTGGGCTTTGGTACTTTTAAGGCTTCCGGTGAGGAGTGTGAAGCCAGTGTGTTGGCGGCGATCCGTGCCGGCTACCGTCTCATCGACACCGCTGAGGCTTACAACAATGAGGAATATGTGGGTAACGCCATTGCAAAGAGTAGTGTGCCTCGTGAGGAGCTGTTCATCACCACCAAGGTAAACTTCCGCTCCTATGAAAATGCCAGAGCTATCGTAGAGCAGTCCCTGGCAAAATTGCAGGTAGAGTATTTAGACCTGGTCCTGCTGCATTGGCCCTTTGGAAATTATTATGCCGGCTGGCATCAGCTGGAGGAACTGTATGAGGAGGGCAAGATCCGCGCCATCGGCGTGTCTAACTTTAATCCTGATCGTCTGATCGATCTGCTTTCTTTCAATAAGGTAGTGCCTGTGATCAATCAGATCGAGACTCATCTGTACTGCCAGCGTAAGAACGAGCATGTATGGGAGGATAAGTATGGAGTCGCCCATCAGGCGTATGCTCCTTTGGGCCAGGGTAAGGCTAAC
This sequence comes from Lachnospiraceae bacterium, assembly GCA_017537225.1. Lineage (GTDB taxonomy): Bacteria > Bacillota > Clostridia > Lachnospirales > Lachnospiraceae > RGIG7193. The sequence goes on along the minus strand of JAFYLG010000004.1, from coordinate 3,812 downwards.
AAGATGTTTGAGGAAGAAGCAGTACAGCAACTGGCAGTTAAGTATGGCAAGACCCCGGCTCAGATCCTGCTGCGGTTCCTGGTGCAGAGTGATGTGGTAGTGATTCCCAAGTCTGTTCATGAGGCTCGTATTCAGGAGAACATCGACATTTTTGATTTTGAGTTGACGGTAGAAGAAGTAGCGGTACTGGCAGCTTTGGACCAGGCGGCACCGATGACCGGCACACCGGAAAAACCGGAAAAAGTAGAGAGAGCCATGACCTGGTAGGGCATAAAATCATAAGAGTATAAGAACATAGAAAAGGGACTGACCACGGTGGATGGTCGGTCCCTTTTCCTTAGGAGAGCGAATAAATCGTTGTTGTTTTAGTTGCGTTTTTTCATGATCTGCTGATAATCCTTTAAAGATCTCAGTGCTTCCCCTGCCAGAGGGAACAGAGCGATCATGTTGAAGATAGTCATGAGGCCGATGCCCACATCACCCAGATCCCATACAAAGGTGTAGGTGGCCAGACCGCCGATAAAGAGCATCACCAGAGCGATGATCTTGTAGATGGTCTGGGACATCCAATTGTCACCAACGATGTAGGACACATTGGAGCGGGCGTAAAACAGGACACCCAGGAAGGTGGAGAAGCTAAACAACCACAGGACAATGGCGATGAAGATCACACCAAATTGTCCTAAATGATGAGCCATAGCGGCTTCCAACAGCGGCATCCCCTCCAGGGGACCAGCAGCGCTGGCAGGAGTCAGCAGGATGATCATAGCGGTACAGGTGCAGAGCACAATGGTATCGATGAATACGCCAAAGGCCTGTAAAAGACCAGCTTTGGCAGGGTGATCTACGTCGGCAGCAGCGGCAGCGCAGGGAGCGGAACCAGAACCTGCCTCATTGGAGAAGAGACCACGCTTGGCACCATTCATGATCACAGCACCAAAACCACCGGCTACCACCTGTCTGAGACCAAAAGCCTCGGTAAAGATGCGGAAGAATACCTGGGGCAGCAGGGGCAGATTCATCAGGATGATCACAATGGTCAGAATAAAATAGATGGATGCCATGACGGGAACTACCATGTCCAGTACTTTTACAGTAGCTTTCTTGCGCAAAACGATGACTGCGGAGAGGGCCACCAAGGCAATGGTACTGTACAGCGGAGGAATGCCAAAAGCGGCATCGAAAGCAGAGGATACCGAGTTGCTGATGACCTGGCTGATGCCGGCCCAGCAGATCAGGCCGGACAGAGCAAACAGTACGGAGATGATAGAACGCTTACGGGCGGGATGCTTGCGGGTAAACAGTGCATGGATGTAGTAGGCAGGACCGCCTTTGTAGCCACCGTACAGAGGATCCTTTGCTTTGTAGATCTGGGCTAAAGTGGCTTCTATAAAAGCGGTAGAAGAGCTGAGGATGGCGATAAGCCACATCCAGAATACAGCGCCGGCACCACCGGCAGAAATGGCGGCTACCACGCCCACCAGGTTGCCCATGCCGACGCGGGTGGCGGTAGATACGATCAGGGCCTGAAGACCACTGAGAGAATTGTTGTCATTGCTGGCTTTCTTTTCTTTGGTGATGCGAAGCATCTCCGGAAAAAAGCGGATCAGCACAAATCCTGTACGAATGGTAAAGTAGATGCCGGAGGGCACCAGGATCAGGACCATCAAAGACAAGCCCAAAGTACTGCCACTGGGCAGTGAGATGGTGATCAGGTCGCCCCACAGAAAGTTGTAACAGATATGGATCATATATTTGACAATATTCATTTAGAAATTCCTCTTGCGTTTTGGATAGACCGATTATATAATCGGAAGCAAGATAAGTCAAATTGATGGATTTGATAACTTTTATCGAAAATTTCGATAGCAAAACGGATCGTTGTTTTGCCTGCGGCAACAAGTAGTGGTAGGTATCGATCCAGGGAGAGAGAGAAAAGAGATGGACATTCGCAACATCATCACCTTTGTACATGTGGCAGAGATGGGAAGCTTTACCAAGGCGGCCAATTTTTTAGGATACTCTCAGTCGACAGTGTCTTTTCAAATCAAGCAGCTGGAGACGGAGTTTGGCTGCCAGCTCTTTGAGAGGATCAATCATTCCGTGACTCTGACCGGCAAAGGACGAGAACTGTTAGAATATGCCCATCGTATCAATCAGCTGACGGACGAAATGCACGAGGTCATGACTCAGGATCATCAGATCAGCGGCAGTGTGCGTATTGCCACGGCAGACTCCCTGTGTGCATCCCTGATGCGGGAACGTTTCGTGTCTTTTCGAGCAAAATACCCCGGCATCATGTTAAAACTGATCCCCGCAGGTACAGAAGAGATGTTTCGTATGATCGACTGCAATGAGGTAGATGCCATCATGACCTTGGACAGCCATATCTATAATACGGACTATATGCTGGCCAAAGAAGAAAAGTCGGAGGCAGTATTTGTGGCTGCTCCCGAGATGGCAAAGAAGATCATGACCGAATGTGGTAAAAATGGAGATGGGGAGGAAGAGGCTGCTATTTCCATTTATCAGCTGCTGGCGTATCCCTTTTTGTTAACGGAGCGAGGGATGAGTTATCGTCGTCTGCTGGATGAAAAACTGGCGGCTCAGTCTTTGGAAATTAAGCCCATCCTGGAGATCGGAAACGCAGATCTTTTGGCGGATCTGGCAGAGCAGGGGGCCGGTATCACTGTTTTACCGGACTTTATTGTGCGAGAAAGGATTTTACAGGGACGTCTGGTGCGACTGCAGGTGAAGGAAATGGAACTGGAGATCTGGAAGCAGATGATCTACCATAGAAAAAAATGGATGTCCAAGCCGTTGGAATGTGTGATCCGGCATTTTTGTGAATAAGCAGTGAAAAGGAAAAATACCGCCATAGGGGCAGAAGAACTGCACCTGTGGCGGTACTTTATAAGTTTGGGGATCGATTATTTCTTCAGAGCAGAAACGATCTTCTTTACCATATCTTCGTCGATGTCTACTTTCTTAGCAATAGACTTGAAGTCGATCTTGTCCAGATCCACTTTGTCGATCAGCTTCTTTACCTTAGCAACGATATCTTTGTCCAGTCCGTCCAGACCAATTTTTTTCAGCAGCTTGTCGTCGATGTCAGTCTTGTCCAGGATGCCGTCGATCAGCTTGTCATCCAGATCGGTTTTCTCCAGCATATCGCCCAGCTTGTCAAATAATGCCATAATCATGTCCTCCCTTGAGCTTATAAGCCCTTGATATTTGTTGTACCGCAAGTGTGGGTAAAACAACAGTCTTATTATAATAGGAGGGAGGAAAACAGGCAAGTCTTTTTTATGATCTGCGGGAAACGCAAGAGAATAGATGGACTGGATCGTGATGGAAAGGATTGAATTTCTGCCGGTTCTGTGGTAGGTTATACTCAGGTACAGGTATTGTTCCATACAGGAGCGTAAGATGGAAAGACAGGAATTTGAACACGCTGTGTTGGAGACTGCCGCAGAGGCAGGTCATATATTGCTGGAAAACGGAGCGGAGATCTTTCGCGTGGAGGAGACCATGAGCAGGATCTGCCGTCATTTTGGTGTGGATTCCGGCAGTTTTTTTGTGTTGAGTAATGGTATTTTTACCACTGGCGGAGAGGGGCCTCAGGGACGATATGCCAAGGTAAAGCATATCCCTGTAAGGGGAGCACAACTGGATCGTGTGGTGGCAGTGAATCAATTGTCTCGTGAGATAGAAGAGGGACGCTATACCATCGAAGAGGTGGGGGCTTGTCTGGAGGCTATTCGTAAGATGCCGGGAAAACGGCCGGCGATGCAGGTGTTGGCATCTGCAGT
>JAFYLG010000210.1 GCA_017537225.1 Lachnospiraceae bacterium | reverse complement strand
CTTGTTTACCAGCATCACACCGGCACCGCCCATCATCAGGGAGCCTACCAGAGTGAATACGGCAGTACCGATACCACCGGTCTCAGGCAGACGGAAGGTATTGCTGTTGGCTACGTATACGGTACGGTCGATCTCCACGATCTGTGTGGTTTCAATGTCACCGGTATGGTGAGAGGTCTGATCCAGAGTTACCTGCACGGGATAGCTCAGCAGGTTGTAACCGGCGGGAGCCTTGGTCTCTACCAGGTAATAAGTACCGGCTTCCAGACCAAAGATCAGGGCATCACCATTCTCATCGGTGGTAATGGTGTTAGCCTTGATGGTGCAAGCTGCGTCTACATAGAACTCCTTGTATACTACGTATACGGTTTCTACTGCACCAGCTGCATTCTTGATCACCAGTGCTGCAGCACCTTCGGTTTCCTTATCTACAACTTCGGCCAGTTTAAATACGGCACCTGCCAGGGCTTTATTTACATCCTTGGCATCGTACTTATGTACATGGATACCGGTGGTGTATACTTCAGGATCTTCTTCCGGAACTACGCTCCAGTCAAAGTTAGCAGAGTTGGTGTACTTCAGGGTAACGGTGTTGGGGATCTCTTCGCCCATCACGGCATCCTCATCGATGCAGGTATCGAAGTATACGCGTACTTCGAAGTTAGCGTAAGAAGCACCAGACAGCTCAGCGATCTTGGCTCTGCCGGCTTCCAGCAGTTCTACCTGGATGGTAGTGATCTCTTCTGCTTCGCCGTTTACGGTTACGGAGCCAACGGTCTCGGTCAGCTTATAATCGGTGGCAGGATCCAGAACAACGGCCTCGGCAGCACCGGTAGCGTCTTCCAGATTCACAACCACGTTGCCCTTATAGGTCAGACGATAGTCGATCACGTCAGTCAGTACATAGGAGAACGCATTTGCCAGATCCTTGGGAACGTCACCGCGGATGATCCAGGTAACGGTCTCGCCCATGTCGGCACTGTCTTCCTTCTGATCGATGGCAGTTACATCCTTATCCACTTCAGGACGAACTACTTCGTTCTTCATCTTCAGTTCGATGTTGTACTTAGGTTCGCCTTCATGGCCTTCCTCATCGTTAGCCATGGGAACAGCTACCAGAAATGCTTCCACGGGAGCAACGATGGCATCATGTTCCTTCTCTTCGATCACATAGATACCGTCGGGCTGGCCGTTCTCAGTCAGGTTGTACATGGCATGACCGGCAGCATCAGTAATAGCGGTAGCTACATAAGTACGAGTGAAAGGCAGTTCGGATACCTTGGTATTCTCAGTGATGGTTTTGGCTACCAGGGCAGCATTGTACTCTTCTACGCTGCACAGATAATAAATATCAAACTCGATACCCATCAGAGGGTACAGAACTTCTTCACCATTCTCGGTAACCTTGGCATTCTTTACGAAAGTCAGGGTACGGTCAGAGCTGGGATCTCTGTCCCACTGAGCGATCAGACGCAGGGAAGTGGTGATCTCTTCACCCTTATAATCCTCTGCACCTTCCATGCTCAGGGATTCGGGGGCATTGTCTACGGCATACTTCCAACCAGCCAGCTTGTAACCGGCCTTCTCAGGAGCAGGACATGCAGGAGCAAATGCCTCTGCGCTGGTCATCTGGCAGCCACTCCAGTTCTGAGCATCCAGACCACCGTTGTAATCAAAGGTTACAACGATCTTATTCTGCTGGGCAGGTGTCAGTCTGTGATAGAACAGTACAGGAGAGATTACATTGGCGCCATCTTCTTCCACATAGGAAGCAGCCTGGGCAGCAGCGGCCTCTTCGGCGTACAGATAATTACCACTTTTTACAGAATCCAAAACACGAACCTGAATTCCTTTGATGGTAGCACCAGGCTTAACTGTCAGAGTAGTACCAGTACCAATGGCATCAACAGTTACAAAGCCATTCCAGGTACCTTCATGATGAACCACTTCAGCACCAGAATACAGAGTAATATCTGCATTAATCGTACCACCGCCAGTATAATCCTGAGTGCCAATCTCGCTCACGATCCAACCATGGAAATATACATCATTGGCATTTAAAGCTTTTCCATTTTCAATAATAACATCATTGAAAAAACGACTTTCACCTACGATCATGTCGTTGGTGATCTTCACAGGATTAACCATTGAAAGGTCATGGCCTTTAGAATTGGTAAAGGAGCCACCATCAATAATCTGGCCACCATTCAGAATAGTATTTGGCTGAGAATTTTTATTTCCGAAATTACTAACAATGCCTGTGGGCTGAGAACCATAATTTTCCCACAGTTTACCACCATTCATGACAAAGACACCATCATTATACACATAGATTGCAGCATTGTTACTATTTGCCGGGCTATATAAAGCATAGTTGTGGTAGATCTCTCCACCGTTTAACTCCATATAATTGCGAACTTCAAATACAGCTCCGTTGGTATCAGAGCCATAGGTCTCAAATATCTCGCCCCCGTACATATAAAGTTCACCATAGATTGATCCTACAACTCCATGATGGCGACCTACGGTATCACTGATTATACCACCCTTAATATCCCATCTACCACCTTTTTCCACTTCAGCAACAATACTGTCGCCGTCTTTGGTATTATGAGTAATAACAGAGCCCTCTAATGTTTCTAACTTACCACCATTCTTTACAAAAAACAAAGAATCACCAGCGTTGTTCTGGATAGTTGCTTTATCACCCAAAATTGCAATACCGTTTACAACAATCATGGGATCAGTGGCAACAGGAGCACCATCTTCATTGGTAGCATAATAAGAGTTGGCTGGGCATTTTGTTCCATTTTCTACAAATGCCATGAATTCTGTTTCTTTAAAAATCCAGTTATTATTACCATCCACAGTAATATTGGACAATGTCAGACAAGCTCCTGTAGAAACAGTAAACATAGTGCCGGTATAATTACCACGTGAAATAGTATATCCACCCTCAATCGTAGTATCATACATAATTGTAAGAGCTTCTGTGAAATCAAACTCGATATCCTTCAGCATAGTGATCGTATCCGCTTCCACGGTTGCATTGGCAGCCTCAACAGCAGCCGCTAACGTAGGATAACCTACCTCGCCAATTGCACATACATTTTCGTCATTCGCACCAGGCTCATCTGCCAGTGCAGTTCCGCCCATCAGACCTACACACATGCAAAGAGCCAGTACAAACATGTACATTTTCTTGAATGACTGTTTCATGTTAATACCTCCTTAAATAATGTAAATGCTTTCCACTGCTTCATTCTATCTTACAAGGCATTAAGATTTGCATTAAAAAGAAACGGTTTTTTGTGCAAACTTTATTAAATCTTTTCACAAAACAAAAAACAGACCTGCCCAGTCCCCCGGGCAAGCCTGCTTTATATGAGTTATTCAATTAAACCGTCACAAGGAGAATTTCTTCTTGTTTGATAAGATCAACTTAGAAACTTACTCTTCGTCTCTCTTCTTGTTTACCAGCATCACACCGGCGCCGCCCATCATCAGGGAACCTACCAGAGTGAATACGGCAGTACCGATACCACCGGTCTCAGGCAGACGGAAAGTGTTGCTGTTGGCTACATATACGGTACGGTCGATCTCCACGCTCTGTGTGGTTTCAATATCACCAATATGGTGAGAGGTCTGATCCAGAGTTACCTGTACGGGATAGCTCAGCAGGTTGTAACCATTGGGAGCCTTGATCTCTACCAGGTAGTAAGTACCGGCTTCCAGACCAAAGATCAGGGCATCACCATTCTCATCGGTGGTAATGGTGTTAGCCTTGATGGTGCAAGCTGCGTCTACGTAGAAATCCTTATATACTACGTATACGGTTTCTACTGCACCAGCTGCATTCTTGATCACCAGTGCTGCAGCACCTTCGGTTTCCTTATCTACAACTTCGGCCAGCTTAAATACGGCACCTGCCAGGGCAATCTCATCATCCTTAGCATCAAACTTATGTACATTGATACCACAGGTATATACCTCAGGAATTTCTTTGGGAACGATAGTCCACTGGAAATTAGCAGAGTTCGTATACTCTAAAGTTACCTCATTGGGGATCTCAACACCCATCATGGCATCTTCATCGATGTATGTATTGAAATATACACGTAACTCGTAGTCTGCAAATTCAGCACCTACCATCGCTGCGATCTTGGCTCTACCGGCCTCAGTCAGCTCGATCTCGATCTTTTTGGTGGCGTTGCTTACGGGAGCCTCTTCACCATTGGTCACTTCGATCGTAGCATCGGAGATGGTCAGAACATAATCTTCTTTCTCCAACAGAACATCTGTACCTTCTGCAGAATTATCCGCAGGATCTGCGATCTTCTCTACCTTAACTACCAGACCACCGGTATAGGTCAAACGATAATCCAGAACATCCGTCAGCACATAGGACTTAGCTTTTGCAATATCCTTAGGGATATCGCCACGAACGATCCACATCACATTTTCGTCCATATCCATCGTATCGATTTTCTGTCCGATTTCGGTAACATCCTTGTCGATTTCAGGACGAACGATCTCATTCTTAGGATTTAACTCGATCACATAAACAGGCTCACCCTTGTCATCAGCCATAGGAACAGCCACCAGGAAAGGAGCCAGAATCTTGGCTACGGCATCATGCTCTTTCTCAGCGATCAAATAAATTCCATCGGGATTTTCATTTAAGGTCAGATTGTACACGGCATTACCGCCTTCGTCGGTCTTAACCGTTGCTACATAATCTTCTTCTGTTACCAGATCCAAAGTAGGATTTTCGTACTTGGTCTCACCATTCTGCAGTTCCTGATTGTACTCTTCTACACTGCACAGATAATAAATATCAAACTCAATGCCTTCCAGAGGGTATTCAACTGCATTTTCACCTTCACCAACCTTGGTAGTCTTGTGGAACTTCAGAATGCGCTGAGGAACCTCATCGGCATTAAAGATCACATTGGCAGCCAAAGTATAATCTACTTTGTGGGTACCTTCAGCCAGAGTCAGCATGGACTGAGACTTTTCTCTGCCGCCTGCATCCAGGAAAAATGCCTGGCGTTCCAGCTTCTGCTCACCAAAGATGCGCATTTCAATATCAAACTTCTGATTTTCAGCCAGTTCCAGATCTGCAATGGTATATACGCCATCTACAGCAGTCAACTTAGTATAGTCCTGACCCTCTTTGTTCTCTCCGGCCAGACGATAAATCACAGTCACATCCACACCACTCTTATCGGGATGAGTGATCTCCAGCAATAAATCGTCGCCTTCCTCAGGAATTGTTCCCATAGTAAATGTCAATGCAGCATCAAATACATCTGACTTGCTATCGGCGCTCTCTACCAGCACCTCGTCTACCTTAACATCCACATTCTGAACAAAATTATCTTCGGTGATGATAACATCCTTAGCCTCCACAGGCTGCAAATTGATCAACCAATTATAATATGCCAGTCTCAAAGCATCACGTGCTTTATCATTGTCTTCACCGCTTCTAACAACACCGGTAAACACGATATCGTCGCCTACACCCTGGTTGCCCCAATGCCAAACAGCTGCTGCAGTAGCATCCAATGCCTCACCAGCAGTCATATCGTCAATCATTTCAGACAGCCATACTTCATCCGTTACTTCGGTCTCTGAACCATCATCGCCGATGACGATCTCAGTCTTTGTCTTTACTACATAATCCTGGATCTCACCGTTCTGAATAGCGGCCTTCAATGCAGCCTTGACAGCTGGCAAACTACCGGTTCCTTCTGCGGATCCCCAATAACCATTCTCTGCAACGGCACGCAGATGATCTTCAATATCATCGGCATAGTAAGAAGAATCTTCCAGGTTGAACAGCTGATACCAGGAACCTTCACTGGTACCGGTCAAAATGTCTGTACAATATGCAGTGATATAATTACCATCCACATCCCTTAACCAGAACATAACGGGACGAGTACCGGTACCGAAAGGATAATCCAGAGTCTGGATCACATTTCCCTCAGCATCCACAATATTCTTGACATCGGACTGATCTGCGCTCCATGCGCGAACCAATCTCTGGATCAAAGGATTTCCCTCACTGTCACGAAGGATCTCACCTTCGGCATTTCTCTGATAATATACATTTAACAGAGTGGCATAATACCAAGAGTACTCCGCACTTCCTACATGGGCAAACTCGCCCCATACAGGCTTTTCAGCCAATTTAAGTTTATTAGCTAACACCTTATCATAATGGAAATGAGTGGCGTCATAATACTCATTCAGCTTCTTGATCTCGTTTCCATTCTCATCGAACAAACGCTCAGACTGGATCGAGGTCAAAGCACTCTTTGTCTCAACAGTGGTGATCTCAACATCACTTACACTTACATTGACAGAATATACCTTCTTCTCAGGTACAGATTCTTCTGCCATTGCAGTAGAAATGTTCATACCAGGCATAGCCAGCAGTCCGGCCAACACCAACGCTGTCATTCTTTTCAACATACGTCCCTTCATATTTTACCTCCCTTTATTTCACTTAGGATAGTATCTCAATTACTTGGCTATATTGTATCATTTCTATAATTAAAAAAAACATTAAAAAACACTTTACACAAATACAAACTTGTATCTTTTTAACAGTATTTTCGCTATATTTTCTCATTTTTCTTAAAACTCCATATTTTAATAACAACACAGGCCTGTCCGGTTGCCCGGATAGGCCTGCATCATAAGAGCTATTCAATTCAAAACCATCTCAAAGAGAATTTCTTCTCATCTGTTAAAAACAGTTCGGAGAATTATTCTTCCTCTCTCTTCTTATTTACCAGCATCACACCAGCGCCGCCCATCATCAGGGAACCTACCAGAGTGAATACGGCAGTACCGATACCACCGGTCTCAGGCAGACGGAAGGTGTTGCTGTTAGCTACATATACGGTACGGTCGATCTCCACGATCTGTGTGGTTTCAATATCACCGGTATGGTGAGAGGTCTGATCCAGAGTTACCTGTACGGGATAGCTCAGCAGGTTGTAACCATTGGGAGCCTTGATCTCTACCAGGTAGTAAGTACCGGCTTCCAAACCATAGATCAGTGCATTACCGTTCTCATCGGTGGTAATGGTATTTGCCTTCATCGTGCAATCTGCATCGATATAGAATTCTCTGTATACTACAGATACATTCTCAACCTTATTCTGAGCATTCTTGATCACCAGACCAACGGCACCTTCGGTGTTCTCATCCACAACCTGTGCCAATTTGAATACAGCACCCTCCAGGGCTTTGTTTACATCCTTGGCATCGTACTTGTGTACATGGATACCGCAGGTATATACTTCTGCACCATCTTCAGGAGTATACTCCAGACCTACAGAGTTCTTGTAATACAGGTCAACTTCATTGGGGATCATGGTTCCTACCAGGGCATTTTCGTTGATCTTTGCGTTGAAGTATACACGGATCTCCATATCCTTGTAATCAACGGCATCGTCCGCATTGGCATCCACAGTATTGGCCTTCATAGCGGCATCTACTTTGATCATACCTGCAGGAGTCAATGCCACAGTAAAGATATTGTTCTCTACTTCAGACAGAGTGTAATCCACATCCTTAGTCAGAACGATCTCTTCCTGACCAGCCATCAGGTCAGCAGCACCTACTACTACCTTAACGTTGCCTACATAAGTCAGACTGGCATCCATGGTATCGGTCAGTTCATAAGTTTTACCGATGGCAATGTCCACAGGAACGCCGCCGCGCAGGATCCAGGTATGGGTCTGTCCAATGGCAAAAGTAGCGTGATCTACACCGATCTCTCCAATATTTTTCTCAACTTCGGGACCGGGAAGTACTTCATTCTTAGGGGTAACATTTACTACATACTCCAGAGACATACCGTCCGCAGAGGTTGCAGGTACTGCTACCAGGAAAGGATCCAAAGGTTTTACGATGGCAGGATGAGGTCTTTCGATCACCAGATAAATACCATCGGGCTGACGATCTGCAGATACATTGTAGATAGCATTACCGGTAGGGTCAGTAGTTACTGTCTCAACACATTCCAAAGTACCGGCCTCTACTTCTGCTGCCTTAGCTTCCGCAAAGGCGATCTGGATCTTCTCAGCAACTTCGTCTTCAGTCAAACCAGCCAGTTCTTCTGCATGCTCTACAGAATATGTATCTACAAAAGTGGTGTACTGATCTACAGTGCCTGCAAAATAGATATCGAATACGATACCTTCCAGACCTACGATAACAGTTTCTTCACCCTGCTGCAGCTTAGTAGTCTTATAGAAGTTGATAATACGAGGATTCTCATCCTTTGTTCCTGTAGTCATCAGCAGATAAGGAGTCTTCAGAGCAATGTTCGTTGCATTCTCATCTACCAAGTAACCATCCGAAGTCTCATTTACCATTACTCTATGGTAAGTCAGGTTTGCACCGGTAGCCTCTTCTGTGTCTTCGTTGGTAGGAAGCAAATCTTCATACTTCTCCAGATCATCTACCTGTACATAGAAACTGATTCGTACGCCATTCTCATCCACATTGTTCATATCCCAGGAGAGATTTGCGCCATCAATAGTCACGCGTCCAGACTCTACAGCTGCGGCAGCAGACTCGTATACATCACCATCCATAACGAAGGGATGCTCTGCATCTACGATCAGATCAAAATCATCACCGATCACATCGGTCAAAACACCGGAAGGATATTTGGCAGGAAGTTTTTCCTGAATCACACCCATTGCCTCCAGGAAGGAAGCTGCATCGGTACAGTTAAAGAAGGTGTCTTCGTTAGAAGACATGGATTTCAGCAACGCGCTTGCTTCATCGTCAGTACAGAAACCAACGGAAACAAATTTAGTATTCTCGGTCTCAGCAGCTGCCAGGAAATTCTTGAATCCTACAGCCATAGCTTCAACAGTAGCAGCCTTAGTAGGTGCTGCATCTAACAGCCCATACAAAGTATCCGAATAACCTTCTTCTACAATGTTAAAGCAGGAATTAATTTTGCCACCATTTTCAGAGAAAGCAAAGGTATTGGGCATACCATCGGAAACGAATATTACATAGCAGGAGCGGTTTTCAGCATCGGTACGTCCACCAATGATACCAGCAGCCACATTCAATGCATCGATATAGTTCGTATAATCGTGTCCATTGGTATTGCTTAATACGGGTTCTAATGTCTCCCAATCGTTCTTGTCAAAGAAGCCATTGGAGCTCAGAGACTTGTATGCGTATCTGCAAAAACCAACGTAAGCCACACGGTTTTCACTATTAGCGTTCAGTACGTCTTCTGCCAGAGATACCAGACCTTCTTTTTCTACCATCATACGGTCATAACAACCATATTCATTGTCTACAGCAGGAGACCAGTAGGAATAGAATGCCTCTGTACCAGAATTATACAGGATACTGTCTGTATTCTCAGGCTGAGGGATCAGTTCAAATCTACCATTTACAAAATGGCAATGTGCACTGTCAGGATCCCAACCATCACGAATGCCAGTCTTTAATACGGTCTCACCGGTAGGACGAGGGATACTATATTCGTCGTTGGCTTTCACAACCACATTAGTGGTAAAGGTCAGATGACCGTTGTTCTTCATAGCAACTTCATCCCAATCGGACAACAGAGCCAGATATACATCATCATCTGTCAGGATCTCAGGAATATCCACATTGGCAGGAGAACCATCTACCAACTTAGCAGATTTAAGCATCTCACGAACGAGAGGCTCATTGCCTGCGCTGCCCCATTTTCCAAATACAGTATATTCCATACCAACATCATGAGGATTGATATATACATCATAGGAAACAGAACCGTTTTCCAGTTTCTCTCGAATACTCTCCACACCAACAACGGTTTCGCCGGCAGCAATGGCAGCTTCCATACGAACCAAGGCGATCTTGTACAGTTCTTCCTGAATATCTCCTACTAAGTAGGCATGATCCTCATTCAGACAAGGCATATAACTGGCGGAATCTCTAATGTTCAAAGGACCACTGCTCTTATTTTCTTTACGTTCCCCCTGCTCGCCGCGACCATACATGTTCAAGCTACCAGACTCATCTGCAATGATAACAAGATCCATGATCGTTTCTGCTTCGACAGGCTTACCCGCAACATCCAGTGTCAGTTTAACAATACCCTTGGAAGCATCGTCTTCATTGGCAAAAGCACCAAACTTCTGAGCCACCATGGAGCCACCCTCAAGTTCGGACACATCAAGTAAGCCCGGCTCAGCACCGATCTCTACCGGAACCTTCTCACTATCCAGGACTACATGCTGTGTTACAATGCCATCTTCCTCCTTGCTCCAATAGGGGGACGCATAGGCTGTGGGACTCATCATTCCCACCATCATGCCAAACGCCAGTAACAATGCGCCAGCTTTTTGCATTCTCTTCTTCATCTCTCTACCTTCCTTTCCTGAAACCGCAATCTAACTGCGTAGAGTTTATACCGAAGAATAATGTCTAATACCAGTTCTTGGTATATAATCATCTAATCCTATTCTATCTCCCTCTGCATTAAAAAAACCATTAAATTAGCGATCTTTTTTGTTCAAATTTCATTTTTTATTTGTATTCTACGAAAGCAGGGTACCTCCCTTTGGGAAGATACCCTGCCTCTTCTATTACTGCATATTCAGTTCATTTTTACTTGCCAGCCATCTGCTTTTCCTGGGCCTCGATCATCTTCTTGACCATGTGGCCGCCTACAGAACCATTCTGTGCAGAAGTCAGGTTGCCGTTGTAACCGTTAGATAAAGGTACACCCAGCTCACTTGCCACTTCCATTTTAAAACGATCCATGGCTTCCTTTGCCTCAGGGACCTCGATTCTACCACTGCTGTTGTTTGTAGCCATAATAGAATGCCTCCTTTATAAGAATGTTTTCTTGTTACACTCCTAGTATGGCATCCTTTCCATAGAATAGTCTGGCAAGTTATGGCTGGTCAATTTTACGTTTATTTTGCTCCCGACAATGTCTGTGTCGCTTTTCGAATCAAAGAAGATGCGATCAAAATACCGATGGAAATGGCTGCCGCCATAGACATGGTACTCAGACCTGTCGCTGCAAAGCCTTCATAATCGCCCTGCATAGCAAAATACATAGTATTATATAAACTGCCCCCAGGGATCATCATAATAACTGACGGCACCAAAAACAAGGTGGCCGGTGTCTTTTCCCGACGAGCCATCCATTCACCATAACAGGTAGCAAAGGCCGCTGCAATAATATATCCCCAAAACACACTACATGTGAAAGATCCCGTTAATAAATAGACTCCCCACGTCATCATTCCTCCCAGCGCTCCCTGTAGCCTTCGAGTACCATGAATATGAAACAGAATGGAAAAGCCCAGCGCGCCAAAGAACGATGTGATCATCTGGATCAAGGTCTGGCCGCCGGTGCTATAATACCATGCCATAATACCCTGAGGTGCCACCGTCTTTATGCTGGGGCTGTAAGAATACAGCACCAAAGCCATACCACTGGCAATGGCTACTGCCAGCAGCAGAGATTCACACAAGCGCAATATGCCGGACATGGTATCTCCGCCCAACATATCTCGAATGGAGTTGGTCAGGGCAATGCCGGGAATCAGCAGCATGATATTTCCAATGACGATCATGGATACATTTTCCCCCAGACCCAACCGGACCACCGCCACAGCGGCAAAACCGGTCAGTACAGACGCGCAAAGTACCAACAACAATCGGTTGGCGATTTTGCCACGGAAACATCTGACGATGGCGCACAAAAAGATACCGGTCAATACAGAGGCCAGTCCATCCATGGGACTTCCCCCAAAGAACCAGGTAAACATACTGGACACCAGCGCATAGATCAGATATTGCACCCCTGCCGAATACGAAGGCTTCTCCATGATCATATCGATCCGATCCCGTACCTCTGCCGGGCCGATCTGTTTGGCACAGATACTGCGGGACAGAGAATTCAGATCGGACAGTCGATCCAAATGGGTCTCATAGCCGGCAATACGCCGTGTCTGTGTCAGCACCTCATCTTCGGCCGTGACCACAGTCACCACAATGCTGGACGTAATGGTAAATACATCCACCCGCTTCATACCATAGGCAAGGCAGATTCGGGATATGGTATCTTCTACACGATAGACTTCCGCACCACAGATCAGCATCTGTTCCCCAATGCTCAATGCTTCATATAAAATTTTGGAGGCTTCATAAATTCCCTGACTCATAGTCTTCCGTCTCCATTATTTCCTTATCCCCAGATTTTTTATAGAAAACAACGCGGCATCTATTTTCCCAAACAGTTGCCGCGTTGTTACGTCCTATTACGCTATCTTTGTCAAACGATGATTACTCTACGTCAGAAGTGCAGTGTGCACACTTGGTAGCTGCGATCGGGATCTCAGACAGGCAGTAAGGGCACTTCTTGGTGGTAGGAGCTGCAGGTGCAGGAGCAGGAGCATCCTTCTCTCTCATCTTGTTGATGGTTCTTACAAACAAGAACACTACAAAAGCCATAATGATAAAGTTGATGATCTGGCTGATGAAGTTACCATACTGTACTACAGCAGCGCCAGCTTCCTGTGCAGCTGCCAGAGACTCATATTTTACACCATCCATGGCGATAAACATCTGGCTGAAATCCAGCTTGCCGGTGAAAACGCTCAGTGCAGGCATTACTACGGTATTTACCAAAGAGGTTACCAGACTATTGAATGCACCGCCGATGATAACGCCGACTGCCATGTCGATCATATTGCCCTTAACGGCAAATTTCTTAAATTCCTGTAACATACCCATTGTTGTTACCTCCTTTGTGTCTTCTTTACCATAATACGCATTTCTCTTGCATTTGTAAAGAGTTGTGCCGAAATTAGTCACATTTTTTCCTGCTTTTGGTGTCATTTTCCGTATATGGCGACAGAAAACTTCTGTTTACAGCGATAATTTCTCCATTCTCTGTTCCAGATAACGATCCAGTTTTCTCTTCAGCAGGCGATGTTCCTCTTTTTCCAGCAGATAATCCTCTTCCAGGATCTGATCTGCCGCCTGGGATGCTTCTTTTAAAATACCGGCATCGGTATAGATATCACCCAGTGTAAAATCCAGCAGTCCACTTTGACGCAAACCAAAAATATCTCCGGGACCTCGCAATTTCAGGTCCTCTGACGCAATCTCAAAACCATCGTTGCTGCGATTTAAGATCTCCAGACGCTTTACTTTGGACGCATCGGAACCATTGATAAACATACAGTAGGACTGATACTGTCCACGACCGATACGACCTCGCAGCTGATGAAGCTGCGCCAAACCAAACCGCTCCGCATTTTCGATCATCATGACAGTAGCATTGGGTACGTCCACGCCAACTTCCACTACGGTAGTGGACACCAGCACCTGAATTTTTCCTGTAGAAAAGTCTTCCATGACCTGATTTTTCTCTGCAGGTTTCATACGGCCATGAAGGACACCGATAGTGATCTCCGGAGGAAGTTCCTTGGCCAGCGTGCGGGAATAATCCAGTACATTCTCCCCTTCCATCAGTTCGCTGTCCTCCACCATGGGACAGATCACATAGGCCTGTCGGCCTTCTTTCACCTGTTCCGTGATGAACTGATAGGCTTTGGGACGGCGCTCTTTGCCGATGACACAGTTCTTAATAGGAAGACGATTGGCCGGCTTCTCATCAATGACAGAAATATCCAGATCTCCGTAAAGGATGATCGCCAAAGTTCGGGGAATAGGTGTGGCACTCATTACCAGCACATGAGGCGGTACCTGCGCACTTTCCTCTCCCTTGGTGATCAGTGTCTCTCTCTGACGCACACCAAAACGATGCTGCTCGTCGGTAATGACCAATCCCAATTTAGCAAAATGTACCTTATCCTGGATCACCGCATGGGTTCCGACAATAATATCCACCTCATGGGCTGCGATCCGATCATACGCCAAACGTTTTTCTTTGGCAGTCATGGAACCGGTCAGCAACTCTACTCGCAGAGGAATCCCTGACCGTTCAAAAAACTTGGCAAAGGTCTCACTGTGCTGCTTGGCCAGCACTTCGGTCGGTGCCATCATCACTCCCTGCCATCCATTATAGG
>JAFYLG010000209.1 GCA_017537225.1 Lachnospiraceae bacterium | reverse complement strand
GGAGCAGGCTTATGAGAAACTGCCCCGTCTCCAGGAACTGGATGGCCAGATCTCTGGTCTGGCAGTGCAGCAGGCCAGACGTTTGCTGGCAGGAGATACCGGTGCGGTAGAGACGCTGCGCGCTCAGGCGGTGGCCATCAGCGAGGAACGGGCCAGATTACTGCAGGAGGCAGGATTTGCCCCTCATTATCTGGAGATGCGCTATGATTGTGATCTGTGCCGGGATACCGGATATGTGGATGGCAAGAAATGCCGCTGTTTCCTGCAAAAAGAACTGGAACTTCTGTATCATCAGTCCCGGATCCGGGAACGATTAGAGACGGAAAACTTTGACAGTTGTACTGACTTGTGCTATTCTAATACCGAGATAGTAGAAAATACCGGTATGACGGTCCGCGAATATATGAGCAATGTGATCGCCGGCTGCAAACAGTACGCGGCTAACTTCAGTCGAGAGGGCGGAAACCTGGTGCTGTATGGAAGTACCGGTGTGGGAAAAACCTTCCTGGCCGGATGTATTGCCAAGGAACTGATCGAACAGTACCATTCGGTGGTGTATCTGGCTGCCGGGGATCTGTTTGATATGATGGCCAAGGATCGTTTTAACAAGGACGAAGAAGATTACGAGGAAGGCAGTACTCAGTCCATTTTGGAGTGTGATCTGTTGATTATTGACGATCTGGGTACGGAGCTGTCCAATAGCTGGACCAATTCTCAGCTGTTCTATTGCTTAAACGAGCGTCTGCTTCGCAAAAAATCTACTATCATCACCACCAATCTGACACCCGGTCAGATGGGACGTGAGTATTCGGAGCGTATCGGCTCCCGCTTAATTGAAAATTTCCGGTTTGTATCGATCCCTCGCGGCGATATCCGGATTTGGAAACAGAGAGAACAACGTAAAAAATACGGAGGAGAAAAATAGACATGGAACAGAAAACCCGCAAGAGTCCTTATGGTCCTTTAGGAGTGATCGCCCTGCAGGGTTGCACCGACATGGGAAAGCAGGTAGATGATTATCTGGTGCAGTGGCGCCACGAGGACAAAGAGTCCCGTGAGTTAAACCGCGTATTTGAAGGCTATATGAAGGATAGCTATCTGATCAGCAGCAAGCTGCCCCGTTTTGGTTCCGGTGAAGCCAAGGGCGAGATCGTAGAGTCTGTTCGTGGTATGGACCTGTACCTGATGGTGGACGTGACCAACTACAGCACCACCTACAGCATCAGCGGCAAGCTGAATCCCATGTCCCCTGATGATCACTATCAGAACTTAAAGCGTATCATCGCAGCCGTAGGCGGCAAGGCCCGTCGTATCACTGTGATCATGCCTTTCCTGTATGAGAGCCGTCAGCACAAGAAAAATGGCCGTGAGTCCATGGACTGTGCGCTGGCATTGCAGGAGTTGGAAAAGATGGGTGTAGATCAGATCCTGACCTTTGATGCCCACGATGATCGTGTGCAGAATGCTATTCCTCTGACTACCTTTGAGAGCATTCCTTCTACCTATCAGTTTATCAAGGCACTGTTGGGTGCTCATCCTGATATTGACATCGACAGCGAACACATGATGGTCATCAGCCCCGATGAAGGTGGTATGGGCCGTGCTGTATATCTGGCCAACGTGCTGGGCTTGGATGTAGGCATGTTCTACAAGCGCCGTGACTACACCAGAGTAGTAGGCGGCCGCAACCCCATCGTAGCTCACGAATTCCTGGGCAGCGATATCGAGGGCAAAGACATGATCGTTATCGACGATATGATCTCCTCCGGTGAGAGCGTGATCGATGTGGCCCGTGAGCTGAAGCGCCGCAAGGCCGGCCGCATCTTCGTATTCTCCACCTTTGGTCTGTTCACCAACGGTCTGGAGCGCTTTGACCGTGCCTACGAAGAAGGCCTGATTGATCGCATCATCACTACCGACCTGATCTATCAGACTCCTGAGCTGCTGAGCCGTCCTTATTACAGCACCGCCAGCATGAGCAAGTACATCGCTCTGCTGATCGATACTTTGAACCATGATTCTTCTATCGAAGAGTACATCAAGCCTGTTCAGAGAATCCATAGACTGATCGAGGATCACAAGAAGAGCCGCAGTTAGGCTGCCGCAGGGGAGGAAAAGGAAAATATTCTAAAGGAAGGGGCGCAGGGTCTCTCCCGGCAACTGTTTGGAGCATAAGAAAAACGTAAGACCGCAGAACGGTTGTTAAAAACAATAAAAAACGCAGGGAACTCGCATGCAAGCATGCTCAGACACCCCTGCGTTTTTTATTAACACAATCGTTCTGCGGTCTAAGTTTTACTAATGCTCCGGCACAAAATGCGGGAGAGACTCTGCGCCCCTTCCTTTGAATCTAGGCCCCTTTTTCTTTTCGTGCCCTGCGACATAACGGCGGCGAGGGCGATTTAAAATATCTTACTTAGAAAAGTCAGATATTCGTTGAGGAGTTCAATGCTTTTCAAGGGATCGTCATCCACTTCCAAAGAATGGTTGGCGTTGGGAAGGAACAGAGCGGGGATATTATGGGTAGAACAGTGTTGATGATAGGCTGAATAGTGCTTATCTTTGGTACCCATGATTACGGTAGCAGTGGATGTACAGTAAGGGAGCGCTTCGGCGATGGGGGTCAGGAAGATGTGCTTTACTGGTAAGTGCAGCTGATCGGCCAACCATCCGGCTTCCACTGTTCCAATACTTTTGGACAGAAAAACGACAGAGTCATACTCATCCCAAGGAATAGCATATACTTGTTCTAGCTCATATTTTCGCAGATGTTCCAGCCGTACCTGGAGATCCAAAGAAAGATCTTGCAAATGATTGCTATAATCGATATGAATTCGATGGTATCTTTTCGTTTCAAAGAAAAAGTCAGCATAGTATAACAGAGGAGAATTTACTCCGTATCCTAGACCAGGGAATATCACCAGCAGTTGTTTCATTTGTCGATTCCTCCAGTAGAATGATGCATATAGTCTATCATAGAAATAAGTGAATGTACAGAAGTGAGAAAGCTTGTATGTGGGGAACCTTATTGAACTTGCAGCCCCCAGGGAGAAAGGTATCTCCTGCAGGACACATTGTGCAGGGAGCTTAGAAAATCTTAGGCCGTGTACCGATGGCGTTAATAGAAAAAGTGGGCTTGTCTGAGCGAAGCGAGTTTGGCCACTGTTTCTATTGTTTTTAGCCATTGGTACACGGCCTTAGTTTTTCTTGGGTCCCAAACAGTGTCCGGTAGGAGATACCTTTCTCCCTGGGTAACTGTACGTCCAAACATTTAAGTTTCTTTTACCCATTTTCACGTTCAGACGCTTTAGGTAAGGTAAAGATAAATTCCGTACCAACCCCCACCGTACTGATGATATCAATATTCTGTCCATG
>JAFYLG010000208.1 GCA_017537225.1 Lachnospiraceae bacterium | reverse complement strand
TTCTCAGTGAATTTTCCTGTGAACTGTTAAAGGGTATTTATGATGATCTGGATGTGCTGCTGCAACTGCACCGGGATCACCGAAAAATCGTGATAGTCAATAAGATTTTGGCCAACTATCGTTTGGGTGGCAGCAGTAATAAAAAGACAGTAAAAGATGCATGGAATCGTATGAAGATCAAGTATCGCTTGTACCGTAAAAATGGTTTCAGTCGTCTGTATTTGCTGGAAGCTGTGGCAATGGAGACAGCAAAGCTGATCCTGTCCTGACAGGATCCTGGCGGAAGGGAGTATTATGGCTAGATTTTCCAGTCAGTTACCAAAGCTGTGGTTAAAGCTGAATAAAGTACAATATGAAAAGGGCCTGAGGCTGGGAGGCTGGCCCTTTATTTTTCGTTTTCCCCAGGCGGAGCTTACCATGGGTAAAAACTGCACCATCAACAGCAGTTTTCTGTCCAATCTGATCGGTTTGTACCAGCGAACGATCATTGTAGCCAGAGGCCAGGGAAAGATTTGTATCGGTGACCGTGTTGGGATCTCCGGCACTACTATTTATGCCAGAGATCTGGTGGAGATCGGCGACAATACCATCATCGGTGCTAACTGCAAAATATTTGATAATGATTTTCATTCGTTGGATGTGGAGGAACGCAATGCCGATATTTACGACAATCTGGTGACCCGTCCTGTTCATATCGGTAAGAATGTATTCATTGGCTGCAACACCATCATATTAAAGGGGACGGTGTTGGGAGACAATTGTATCGTAGGTGCCGGCAGCGTGGTTCATGGTCGCTTTGAGGCCGGACGTACCATTGCAGGGAATCCAGCAAGAGTGATTAAAAAGAAGGAAAATTGATTGATATAAATTTCTAATGATGGAGTATATATTATGATTCATATCGTAACATCGGTTCATGACCGGTATCCGATCACATCAAAATTTGTAGCGGCATTAAAACGACAGACCGTCAAGGATATTCACTTGATCTTGGTGGATGACGGCTGTACGGATGGTACTGGAGATATGGTACGTCGTGAATTGCCTGGAAGCACAGTGCTGCAAGGCAATGGGGAATTGTGGTGGGCTGGTGGCCTGCAAATGGCTTATGATTGGATCTGTGAAAATCAATTATCTGATCAGGAGCCTGTATTGATCTGTAACGATGACACAACTTTTGCAGAGGATTATTTGGAAACAGGAATTCGTTTGTTGAGTGAGAATCCCAATACGCTGGTTGTGGCGACTGGTTATGGCCTGCACAGTGGCGAGCTGCTGGACGGATTGTTTACGCATTCGTATATCACTGGCTCCGGTGCTCTTTTGCCGCCGGATTCTGAGGGCAATTGTGCTTCTACCCGCAGTCTGTTTCTGCGAGTAAAAGATTGGAAGCGGACAGGTGGATTTCATCCGGTACTGTTGCCTCACTATGCATCGGATTTTGAATTTACTATCCGTGCCCATAAAAAGGGGTTAAAGCTTCGTTCTTTTTCGGAACTGACGGTTCAGTTTGACGAAGGGACCACCGGAGACAATGATTACGAAAAGTTGACGAGGAAGAAGCTGTTCAGCAAACGCTCCAACAGTAATCCGCTGTATAAGATATCGTTTATCTGTCTCACTACGCCTATTTACCTGCTGCCCATTCATCTGTGCTGCCAGGCATGGCGATATATTAAGAAACTGGGGATCTTTTTCAGGATCCTGCGTAAATAAAAACAGGAAGAAACTTTATGGGAATTTACCTTTTGGTTCTGGGAACCATCTGCCTGCTGGGAGCAGCCATTGAATACGGAAAAAGCCGCGGCCTTACCAGTGTATGGCTGATCGGGAAAAAGGAACAGGTTTTCTATAAACTGGATGTACTGTGGCTGGTCATCCTGTTGATTTTGATACTGTTTGGTGGTCTTCGATATAAGGTAGGTAGAGATTATGACAGTTACTGTACTATCTTTGTAAACCTTTATGAGGATTGGAATGATATTCTCTACGGCGGCACAGAGCGGGGATACGTGTGGCTCAATCGTATCGTCACCCTGTATACCAATGATCCTCAGTGGATTATTTTCATCACCAATGCTGTAGTATCCTGCCTGGGTGTCCACTGCCTGCGTAAGTATTGCAAGTTTGCTCCCTTTGGATTGTATTTGTTCTTTACAACACTGTATTATTATTCCTTTAATCTGATTCGTCAGGGCATGGCAGCCGCGTTTATTCTGTTGGCATTTTGCTATGCCAGGGACAGAAAGTGGATCCACAGTATGGTGGTATGCCTGATCGCGTCACTGTTTCATCAGACGGCGCTGATGATGATCCCGGTATTGTTGTTGATGCAGTTTCGGTATCAGCCGGCCTGGTATTTTGTGTTCTTCGCTGTGGCTGCCCTGTGCACATTGCTGAGAGAGCAGATCACTTATTTCCTGATTGCCACATTCTATCCTAATAATTTAAATTATGCCCAGGCCTATGCCTATGATTTTTCACCGGTGCAGGTGGCGCTGTGTGCCATCTACATGATCCTATGTCTGCTGTATTATCGGGTCATGCTGCGCAGGGAAAAGGGCAATATGCTATATATCAATTTTTCGATTTTGATTTTCGGGATCTATAGCTTCTTTTTCTGGATCCCTATGTGGAGCCGCCTGAATCTGTATTTTATTGGCCTGTATGCGCTGATCGTGCCGGAGGCGGTATCCTGTGAAAACGAGAAAAAAACCAGAGCTCTGTATTATGCGGTGATGCTGGGCATTCTGCTGTTCTTCTATATTATGCCGTCCTTTGTGGGCACTGACGCTTACTCCTATAGCAGTGTGTTTAGCAGGCCGGCGGATTATCTCACGCAATTGTACACACCGCAGTAACAGTAAGATGAAAACGCGCGGAGACCGCGCAGAACGGGGGATTCCATGAATTACGTATATCCCAAATTGTCAGAACATGATCTGGGTTTTGTGCGCCTGGGGGGTGCCGGTCTAGGCAATATTTTATTTGCCTATGCCAGAGCGGCTGTGTTTGCCAGAGAGCACGACTGTCAGTTGATCTGGCCTACCTGGCCCAGTATTAAACTGGGACCGATCCTGCGCAGAGAAGCAGATAAGCGTTTTTACAACGATCTGTTTTCCAATCAGAGCGGCCATATCGGTGGTTTGAAAAAGATGTGGTTGTTGCTGACCCGTACTCGCGTGAAAGAGGCGGAAAAAGAGAGTATTCATCTACAGAACGAGACCATTGTAGAGTTTGAAGGATTTGAAGGATGCTTTGAAGAGATTCTGTACGATTATGAGATCGTGAAAGAGGCGGTGTATTCTAACCTTCAGACAAAGAATCATAAGGCACTGGAGTATGACTTTGGTCCTTGTATTGGAGTGCATATCCGATTGGGCGATTTTGCCCGGGTGTCTACGGAGGAGGTACGTGGAGGTCGTCATGACAGCGCGCTGCCTGTAGAGTGGTATGCTCAGATGATCGAAGAAGTTCGCGCAGCAGCTGGTAAAAATCTGAAAGCATATATTTTCTCAGATGGCAGAGATGAAGAACTGGCTCCGGTATTGGCATTGCCCAACGTGGAGCGTATTACCTTTGGCACCAGCATCGGTGACATCATTGGTTTATCTCGTACAGATTTGTTTATTGCTTCCGGCTCTTCCTTCTCCATGTGGGCCAGATATTTGGGACGCATGAGCTGTATCTGTTATCCGAACCAGATCAAGCAACATATTCTGACACCGGAAGAGGATGCCTTTGAGTATGAGACCGAAGGTGGTTTCTCTGATGAGATCAAAGAAAAGATCCGAGGGATCTTTGCATAAAAGGAGTCATTATGGGACTGATCAAAAAACTGTGGCTGTGGCTTGTCGGTATGGTCGATGGCTGCTATAACGGCTTTATGCTGCGATACAAGAGAGTGAGATGTGAAGAAACACCCACCATCTATGGACGCCTGCGTATTTATGGAGGTGGTCCTATCCAAATGGGTAAGGGGGTTGTCATTAATTCCTGTGAGAGTGCTAACCCCATTGGCGGAGATACCAAGACCATCTTTTCATTGGCCCACGGAGGTGCCCTGCAGATCGGGAACAATGTGGGAATGTCCAATACGACTATTGTTTGCCACGATCAGGTCATCATTGAGGATGATGTACGCATTGGGGGAAGTACCAAGATCTACGATACCAATTTTCATTCGTTGGATGTGGAGGAACGTCTGGGGCGGAAGCCGGAGACGGTGAAGACCGCGCCTGTACGAATTAAAAAAGGAGCATTCATTGGAGCTCACTGTATCATTTTGAAAGGCGTGACCATTGGCGAAAATAGTATTGTGGGAGCGGGTGCGGTGGTGACTAAGGACGTACCGGACGGCGAGATCTGGGGTGGCAATCCTGCCGGATTTTTGCGTAAAGTCTAAGGACAAAGGAGTAGAGTATGAGAGTATTATGGGTATGTAATATTATCCTGCCCAAAATCGCAGAACATGTATATAAAGACAAGATTGCTACCGGTGGTGGTTGGATGACCGGTTATCTCAACGGCATCATGACAGTGCCGGAGATTTCTCTGGGAATCTGTTTCCCTATGCCTGGCCATGAAGAGTTATTGACGGGCGAAGTGGAGGGGATTAAGTACTATGGTTTTGCCTACCGTCTCCATCAGCCAGAGAAGTATTTTCCGGAGTTGGAGGGTCAGTTTAAAAGTATCATAGAAGATTTTCAGCCGGATATCGTTCATATCTTTGGCACAGAGTATGCTCATTCTCTGTCCGCTGTAAAGGCGTTTGGCAGACCGGAGCGGACTGTGATCAATATCCAGGGACTGACCTCTATCTACGCGGACCACTATATGGCAGGAGTGCCTGTGGAAGTGCAGAAGCACTACACCTTCCGTGATCTGGTTCGACGTGATAACCTGGAGTGCCAGGTGAAGAAATTTCGCCTGCGTGGAGGATATGAGATCGATGCATTGAAGGGTAGCGGTCATGTGATCGGTCGTACTGACTGGGACAAATCCTGTACGGAGCTGATCAATCCCAAGGCAGAGTATCATTTCCTCAATGAAACGTTGAGAGATTCTTTCTACGAGCATCAGAAGGAGTGGAGTCTGGAACGATGCCAGCGT
>JAFYLG010000207.1 GCA_017537225.1 Lachnospiraceae bacterium | reverse complement strand
TCGACACCGCCATGGTAGGCTCTCTGGGCACCCAGGCCACAGCCGCCGTAGGTGCCACCACCACCGTCAATTGGCTCATCGGAAGTTCCATCTCCGCTCTCAGCATCGGTTTTCTGGCCTTCATCGCCAAAGCCCACGGAGCCGGTGACGAAGAAGGTGGCCGTCGGGCCGTGGGACAGGCCGTGTTGGCCGTACTGGTTACCGGCACCATCTTTACCATCCTGACCTTGGGTCTGAGCAGTCACATCCCCGTCTGGATGCAGGTGGATCCCCACATCCAGGATCTGGCTGCTCAGTACTTTTTCATCCTGTATCTTCCCATGCTGCCTCGCGCTGCCAGCATCATCTTTGGCACCGTGCTGCGTGCCTCCGGTGATACTAAGACTCCTATGAAGATCGGTGTGTTGGTCAATCTGATCAACGTAGTGGGTAACTTCCTGCTGATCTATCCCAGTCGCACCATCACAATTCTTTCTGTGCACCTGCCTATGTGGGGTGCCGGACTGGGTGTGGTAGGTGCTGCGGCTGCCAGCGCCCTGGCCTTTGCCGTAGGCGGTATCGCCATCACCGTCATACTGTGGCGCCACCCCAGAGTTTCTTTCCGCGGGCAGTCCATTCGCCCGGACAAAGCCATCCTGGGGTCCTGCCTGAAGGTGGCCTTGCCTAATTTTCTACAGCGATTTGGCACATCCCTGGGATATGTGGCCTTTGCCTCTATGATCAACTCCATCGGCGAGGTAGCTACCGCTGCCCACACCATCGCTAATACGGTAGAATCCGCCTTTTACATTCCAGGTTACGGCATGCAGACTGCTGCCGCCACCCTGGCTGGCAATGCCTATGGTGCCGGCGATGAAAAACAGATGAAAGAGCTGTCCTCCATGTTTATTCCTCTGGAAATCCTTTTAATGATCTTCTCCGGTGCCTGCCTGTTTTTCACAGCACCTATGCTGGTGGATATTTTCTCCGACAGTTCTGAGGTAATCACCTTAGGCACCACCGTTCTTCGCATGGTGGCCGTCTCCGAGCCGTTCTACGGATTTTCCATTATCGTGGAAGGCATGATGCAGGGCGTAGGCAAGACCAAAGCTCCCTTTATTTACAACATCATCGGTATGTGGGGCATCCGCATCGTAGGTACTTTTATCTGCACTCAGCTGTTGTCCATGGGACTGGTGTCAGCCTGGGCCTGCATGATCGCCCACAATCTTCTGTTGTTTGTCCTGTTTTTGATCGCCTATATGCGAGGGACCTGGAATCCATTACACCAACAAGTGATTGCGCACAAATAAAAAAACCGCTGCACCTCTCTGGTAAAAGAGAGGATTGCAGCGGTTTGTTCTTTATGGATCATTTCTGGGCAGACTTGTAATAATTGATCAGGCATCCATCCAGGATGATCTGTCTCTCATCGGCGGTCATCTCGCCGATCCCCAGAGTAAAGGGCAGCATCTGATCGCCAACGATACGATAAGCTGTCACCTGAGAGGCTCCCTCAGCGATGGCAGTACGGATACCGGGGATAAACAGGAAGTCCATATTCTCAAAGGGCAGCACATCGGTGGCTACCGAAGTATCTCCTACGCTGTCAGTCTGGGCATCCTGAGGCAGGATGAAGGGGATCATACCCCAGTTGATCAGGTTGGAACGATAACGCTTGGTAGCGTATTCGCGGGCAATATTGGCCCAGCCGCCCAATACCTTCTGGCAGGAAGCGGCCTGCTCTCTGGCAGAACCATCACCAGGCTTTACAGCATAAATGGTGGTGCCGATACCGGTGGCTCTGGCCTTTAAGTCAGGATAATGAGCCTTGATGGTGGTGAACGCAGCTTTAACCGCTTCGTTTTCTCTCATGGGGCAGCTGTTGGTGCGACGGATCATCTCCACCTCGCGGATCTCCTTGGCACGGCCCACATAGGCAGGATCCTTACGGGACAGGGCAAACTGAGACAGAGCCTCAGGATTGGAACGATAGGAAGAAGTCTCACCGGAAGGGATCAGTTCATCGGTGGTGGTCACAGGATCATGGATCACGGAAACCACACGCAGCAGTACGTCCTCGGTCAGAGGCACCATCTCCGGCCAATCCTTGATATTAGGGCCAAACTGGATCTCAGTGTCAGGATCGGCTACGCCCTTGCTGTCAAAGACACGATTGGCATAGATGCTGCTCTCAAAGTGATATTTGGGACCGGTGTACTCCACCTCCAGCTCATCGGCGCCGGTCAGGAAGCCCTTGGCTGCTGCCGTAGCTGCGATGGAACGGGCATCCATCAGGGCCACAGAAGAGATCTGGCCATTCTGTACCTTGGATCCCTCACGGTTAGGGAAATTACGGGTGGAATGACGGATACTTAGGGCGTTATTTGCGGGAGTATCGCCAGCGCCAAAGCAGGGACCACAGAAAGCAGTCTTCAATACAGCGCCTGCAGTCAACAAGTCAGCGCCCACGCCATTGACCATCAATTCACGGAAAATAGGGGTGCTGGCAGGATATACGCTTAAGGAGAACTTGCCATCACCAATATTTTTACCACGCAGAATGTCTGCGGCAGCGCAGATATTTTCATAGCCGCCGCCGGCACAACCAGCGATAATACCCTGCTCCACATAGAGCTTGCCATCGATGACTTTATCCTGCAGACTGTAGGCTACCTTATCACCCAAGCTTACCTTGGCCTTGGCCTCGCAATCGGCAAGGATATCCTGCAGGTTATCCTTCAACTCATGAATAGGATATACATTGCTGGGGTGGAAAGGCATGGCGATCATGGGACGGATGGCACTCAGATCCACTTCTACCGCACCGTCGTAGTAAGCATTTTCGGCAGGCTGCAGCTGGCGATATCCTTCCGGGCGACCGTGGATCATGTAGAACTCCTGTACCTTTTCATCGGTGGTCCAGATAGAAGACAGGCAAGTGGTCTCGGTGGTCATGACATCCACACCGATACGCTCATCCACGGACAGATTGGCCACACCGGGACCTACAAATTCCATTACTTTATTTTTTACGTAGCCGTTGGCAAAGACAGCACCAATGATAGCCAGGGCGATATCCTGAGGACCTACGCCCTTGCGAGGGGCACCGGTCAGGTAAATGGCTACCACGCCAGGCATCTTGACATCGTAGGTACGGGACAGCAGCTGTTTTACCAGCTCAGGGCCGCCTTCACCGATGGCCATGGTCCCCAGAGCGCCATAGCGGGTATGGCTATCAGAACCCAGGATCATAGCGCCACCTTCCGCCAGCATCTCGCGGGCATACTGGTGGATGACTGCCTGGTGAGGAGGCACATAGACACCGCCGTACTTTTTGGCACAGGTCAGGCCAAACATGTGGTCATCCTCGTTGATGGTGCCGCCTACAGCGCACAGACTGTTATGGCAGTTGGTCAGTACGTAGGGAATAGGAAACTTCTCCAGGCCACTGGCGCGAGCCGTCTGAATGATGCCTACGAATGTAATATCGTGGGAAGTCAGCTTGTCAAACTTGATCTGCAAATTCTGCATATTGCCGGAAGTATTGTGAGCCTCCAGAATGCCATAGGCCATGGTGCCCTTGGCTGCCTCCTCAGGGGCAGGCATATGAGCAGCTGCCATGGTCTCTGCAGTGGCAGGCAACAGACCTCTTTTGGTCAAATATACCGGGGTATCATATAAACGAATCATGGGGATATCCTCCTTAGCATGAAATATATCTTTGCGATCTCTCTTCCTCATCCTTCATCCGGGCAATACTCACTGACTTCGGCATGGAAGAAAGTTTCCTCATTATAACACACTCTTTACTCTTTTTCCACTGTAATTTGTTAAATTCTCAAAGTAATTTTCAGGAGACGGCAAAAAACTGTCTCCTGCTTCTATTTCTTATTCTCTTTTACACGCCTGTCAAATCCCGAATCACCTGTCCTGCCAGGATCAAACCTGCCGTGGCAGGTACAAAGGAATTGCTGCCAGGAACAGCACGGGGACGAGGTGTCTTTTCTGCAGCAGCTTCTGCAACAGCTTCTTTCCCATCCCCTGCAGAGATATCTTCTTGCTTTTTCGTCTGCTGCCAGCCTGCCGCCTCTTCACTGCCTGCGGCAAAGGTAGGTTTGATAGAAGGCTCCAGAGAGTAAAGCACCTTACACTTCTTGATGCCGCGGGCCTTTAACTCCTTGCGCATGGTGCGGGCCAGATGACACACCGTGGTCTGGTAAATGTCTGCCACACGGAACTGAGTAGG
>JAFYLG010000206.1 GCA_017537225.1 Lachnospiraceae bacterium | reverse complement strand
TTGGTCAGCAGTTTCGCCATCTAACCAGGGAGGATAAAACTGCAAGCCATCCTGAACCAAGTCATAGGGTCTCTCTCCCAGAAAAAAATCACGATACTTTCGATATTCTACCGCACTCTGTACCGGATATCGAAGCAAATCCGTGTGATGCATATAGTTGATCACCGTATCGATGATTCCGTCCAGGCTTTGTTTTTGAATATGATAGGTCACATATCCCCGATATCGCTCTCCCTCCTTGGGATAAGAAAAGGCCAGATAATTTTCCCATGCTTTTTCTGTATTCTCTATGGAATAGTAGGACGCCGTATATGTGAGATCTTCCTGATCATACAGAACCTGACCCGAAACCGGTCTAACTTTATACCAGCCTAAATTCACATGATCCGCTCCCCATATCTGTAACCCTTCTGTTCCGATCATCTTTGGTTCGGTCATCCAAGAAAAATGATGAATCAACTTCCATTGTTGAGTCTCTCCGGCCATTTCCACCGCCACTCCGGTAATTCGAAGAATCCTTTTTACCGCATGCTTTCCCAGATAAACGCCTCCAGCACCTCGGCTCTCTCCATATTCCCCAGAGACCACTTCATGATCGTTCTGCTGGACCACTACCCGTTTGGCCCCCTGGCACAGCAAGATATCCTCTAAAGTCAGATCCTCCAGAATTTCTTGTGGAAATCCTAAAGCAATCAAATCTTTGCTAATTTCTTGCACTTCTATGTTGTCATATATGTCCTTTTTTTCGCTCCATGTCATAGGGTATTTGGAAAATCCGATATAGCCGATCCCCAGACATAGAAAGATCATCACAAAATAAGCTACCTGAACTGCCTGATCAGGAACTCGCAAGGATGCCGAGCGCACCACATAACCTACGTGATCCAATTCTTGTGACAATGTACGCAGATTGCGCCATGCCAAAATATAGACGATCAAAAGCAGAAGAATCAAAAATACATTGGTGACGTCGATCGCAGCCATCCCCCACAGTAAGATATATAACAGTACAAGTACCAAACCCGCCTTTGCTTCCGGCTCCCTGCCTGCTTTCTTTTGTACCTGACGCATTCCCTGCCATAAGGCGATCAACTGGACAAGGTAGGCCACCGTCCTCACCGTGGTCATAAACTTCCAGGCTGGATGGGCTGCCACCACATTCCCCCATATGGTGGCATTGACAAAGTACACCGGATACTGCAAAATCACACAAAGCAACGATGCCCTATACCCTCTGGCAAACCAGACATTCTCTTGTCGCAGTGTGCGAAATCCTGTCAGCATCATCACCATGCCAATAGCAGGCAAAATATATTGCAGCATCAGTACCTCAAACGTGATCATGGTGAGTGCACAGCCTATCAAAATTCGCCGGGTGGCATTACGCCACGGCGTGATGGCACCGATCACACTCTCAGGAGGCGTTATATAGGACAGTTCTTCCCGCAAACATTCATCAAAATCAAATCCTGCATTTCTTTTGGGATCATTCATACCACTCACCTCCCAACTCTTTACGCAATTTTTGCTTGATGCGATACAGTCTTCCTTCCACCGCCCGTTCTGTTAGTCCCATCTCTGCAGCAATCTGTGCAGTAGACTGAAGATAATAGTATTTACGGTAAAAGATCTGCTGATCCGTCACATACATCCGACTCAAAACAGATTTCAACTGCTCCATTCTCTCCTGATGCAGTATCATCTTTTCAGGCTCATTCTTTCCAGACATCACATGTTCCAGATTTTTGCTCTCTGTCACGCTTTTCCGACCATCTCTGGCACGATTCAACGCCATGTTGCGAGTCAATACCGTAAGCCATGTGGTAAAAGATCCTTTCATTTCATCAAACTGATGGATCTTGTCCCATACCCGCATGGCCACATCCGAGACACATTCCTCCTGTTCTCTGGAATCCGACAAAATGGGACCGATGATATAGCGCAGCAGCGGGCTATACTTTAGAAGAAACTCTTCCATTCCTGTCTCTTCCCTCTGACGTAATCTTTCTATCAAATCATCTGTCTTCTTTCTGTTTTGCACCATATCACCTCCTTTTCCCTTTTATTCTCTTCTATTCTATATTACACCATAATCGTCAAAATCCCACGTCTTTTTTCGCAAATATCTCTTTTCCACTCAGAAGTTCTGTGCTAGACTATAAGGCAGGATTCATTATAAAAACTGTCTGTTGACATCGTACCACCTTTATAAGTGTAAACCGCCAATGATGTTCAGACTGATAGAAAGAGGCAATCACTATGTATCGTATCGTTTCTAAATTATTGATCTACGGCGACATGCCAAAGGACTCCATCCTCATGGAGCTTTCTGATATTTTTAAGCGACTGGACGACGGTTCTCAGACCAATGACGAGCTGACTACCCGTGTATTCACCCAGATCAAGCACCTGCTGCAGGTGGCCACCGACTACGGCTTTGATAAGAATCTGTGGCACAATTACCTGACCTTTTTGCTGATCACCAACGAGAATCCCTTCACCATTACCTGTGAGAAGGTGGGCGCCGGTGAGGGCAGCGTCAATTACTTTGCCAAGAATGATTTCAAGGCTTTCCGCGATCTGTTTTTCTTTGATTTTAGTCGCATCGAGGAGGTTCTAGGCATCGACGTGTTCTTCCGCATCTCTGATTACAAGGCCATCGGTAAGAAGGATCTGATGTACAACAAAAATGTGAGCCAGAAGGTCCAGGCCCTCAGCGAAAAGTTGGAACAGACTGCCGATGAGAATGAATTCTTTGATGTAGTCACCGGTTTCTACAAGGATTACGGCGTAGGTATGTTTGGTCTGAACAAAGCTTTCCGCATCGCCTCCACCGACGGTGGCAAGGTAGAGTTCTGCCCTATCAACAACATGGATGCTGTGGTTTTAGACGACCTGATCGGCTACGAATACCAGAAGAAACTGCTGGTAGAAAACACCCAGGCATTCGTGGAAGGCCGCAAAGCCAACAATGCTCTGCTCTACGGCGATTCCGGCACTGGCAAATCCACCAGCATCAAGGCCATCGTCAACGAGTTTTACGACCAGGGCCTGCGCATGATCGAGATCTACAAGCATCAGTTTAAAGATCTGTCCAATGTCATTGCACAGATCAAGAACCGCAACTACCGCTTCATCATCTACATGGACGATCTGTCCTTTGAAGATTTTGAGATCGAGTACAAGTTCTTGAAAGCCGTTATCGAAGGCGGCGTGGAGACCAAGCCGGACAATATCCTGATCTATGCCACCAGCAACCGCCGTCATCTGATCAAGGAGACCTGGAGCGACCGCAACGATCTGCAGCACGAGGAAGACATCCACCGCTCCGACACGCTGGAAGAAAAGCTGTCCCTGGCCAACCGCTTCGGCTGCATGATCTGCTACTTGAAGCCTAACCGCCGCGAGTTTAATGACATCGTCATTGGCCTAGCCCGCAACCACGGCATCACCCTAAGCGATGAAAAGCTACTGGCCGAAGCCAACAAATGGGAGATCCGCCACGGCGGCATCTCTGGCCGTACCGCACAGCAGTTTATCAACTATCTGCTGGG
>JAFYLG010000205.1 GCA_017537225.1 Lachnospiraceae bacterium | reverse complement strand
TCTGACTGACAAGCCTATCATGTGCTACCGTCTGAAGGGCGAAGGTGCTGAGAATCTGGCTGTAGGCGACAAGATCGGTGTTGTTGGTATCATCAAGAACTACAAGGGCACCATCGAGTTCGATGCCGGCTGCCAGCTGATCGATCCTGCTGCGCTGGCTGATGTAAAGGTAGCTGCTGCTGCATACGCTCTGGCTGAGGGCATTGCCATGACTTCCGAGAGCACCATGACCGGTGTGATCACCGCCATCGATAATCCTTACAGCGCTGATTACAAGAACATCACCGTTACCATCGTAGCTGGTGGCGCTTCTGATTACGCTATCATGTGCTACCGTCTGACTGGTGAAGGCGCTGACACTCTGGCTGTAGGCGACACCATCACTGTTACCGGTACCTTCAAGAACTACAAGGGCACCATCGAGTTCGATGCCGGCTGCAAGCTGGGTGCTGTTGTGAAGGCTCAGTAATCGAACGGAATTTATACGTATAGTAAACACACAGAAATAAAAATCCCCCGCGGGCATGCTCGTACCAGAGCTTAACGCCCGCGGGGGAATTTTATTTCTGTGTATTTTTGTAAAAGGAAAGGCACCTTTATTTTAATCCTATCGCTTTCAAAACTTCCGTCGTCCCTATACCGGAATCCTGATACTTCATCTGCTCCAGGGTGAAAGGAAGTTTTTCACAGCCCTGTAGTTTGATCAGCTGATAGTTGATCCGCAGGTGATCTATATCCTGGAGGATGGAGGTGCGTACGGAAGGTTTGCGGATGGTCTCTGCCTGAGTCAGGAGGTTTTCCAGGGTGCCATATTCCCGGATCAGGGCAGCAGCCGTCTTGGCGCCCACTTTATTGGCACCGCGGATATTGTCGGCAGTATCGCCGGTGAGAGATTTATAGTCGGCATATTGGCTGGGGTGGATCCCCAGCTTTTCCTGTATATAGGCAGGATCACAGATCACGGATTTGTCACCGCGATAGCGGAGGATATGAACACGGTCGGTGATTAGCTGAAAAAAGTCGCTGTCAAAAGAGGAGATGACCATATCATATTCAGCACCGTAGGTCAGGGCATAACCGGAGATCCAATCATCGGCCTCGCAGTCGGTGGTCTCTGCGTAGGCCAGGCCAAGATAACGGAGAGCGGCATAGATGTCCGGCAGCTGGGTGAAGGGATTTTCTTCGTCGGATACCTGGCTGTAATCGGGACGGTTGGCTTTGTATTCTTCGTCTAAGTCCGTGCGGGGATTATGGCTTTCTCCATCAAAGAGAACGGCCACATGGCTAGGCTGTGTCATGCGGATGATTTTTAAGAGAGCACCCACAAAGCCCAGAGTGCCCTGGATAGCTTTGCCGTTGGCCCCCAGGATACGGGCCGGCATGCCGAAAAACATCTGAAATAAGAGGTTGCTTCCGTCTACGATCAGTATTTTTTGGGAGTTGTGGAAAACATTGGTTGTTGTAAAATCTTGGTTTGTCGTAAAATCTTGGTTTGTCATCTTGCGTCCTAACGTGAATTCGTGTATAATGAAATGTTACTGGAAAGATAGAAATATATGTAGTTATGAGGTAATCATTATGCTGAAATACGAAATTTTATCACCTGCATTGTCTCAGCAAATGGAAGAAGAGCGTAAAAATGGAACCTTTGTTAAGGTGGGATTTGATCACGGGGATGTGATCCGCCGTAAAATGGTAGCCACCGATCAGGCATCGGTATGGCGCCCGCCCTTCGTTCACGATATCGATAAAATCATGCATTGCCCCTATTATAATCGCTATGCAGATAAGACTCAAGTGTTTTCCCTGATCAAAAATGACGATGTGACCCGCCGCAGTCTTCATGTGCAGCTGGTGTCCCGCATTGCCCGCACCATCGGCAGTGCCCTTCATCTGAATCTGGATCTGATCGAAGCCATCGCCTTGGGCCATGACATGGGCCATACCCCTTTTGGACATGCCGGTGAGTCCTATTTGGATGAGATCTTTTATCAGAATGCCGGTCTGCATTTTAGTCACAATATCCACTCGGTCCGTGTGCTGGATGGGATCTTTCCCTACAATATCAGCCTGCAGACTTTAAATGGTATAGCTGCTCATAATGGTGAGGTGGAGCTGGAGTTTTGCCAGCCGGTGCCTCAGACTTCTTTTGAAGAGTTTGATGCCATGATCCGCCGTTGCTATGAGGATAAAAGTTATGCCAACAAGCTGCTGCCTTCCACTTTGGAAGGGGCGGTAGTCCGTGTATCGGATATCATTTCTTACCTGGGTAAGGATCGTCAGGATGCGGCTCGTATCGATGTGGTGGGAGAAGAAGCCTTCTCCAATGAAGCCATCGGTTCGTTCAATGCGGAGATCATCAACAACCTGGTGGTCAATATCATCGAAAATAGCTACGGCAAGCCCTATATCAAGCTGGATCCTTTGCATTTTCAGGCTCTACGAGAGTCTAAGAGAGAAAATTATGCCAAGATCTATGCCAATGCAGTGCCGTTGTCCAAGCTAAACAGTACGGTCAAGCCTATGATGGCAGAGATCTACGGTCAGATGTTGGATGATCTGAAGCAGGAGCGCAAGGATTCGCCCATCTATCGTCACCACATCAGCTATCTCAATCGGATCCATTATAAGAGAAATATTCCTTATGAAAAGACGGATCCTCATCAGATCGTGGTGGATTATATCGCCAGTATGACCGATGACTACTTTATCGATCTGCACCACTATCTGTTCCCTGACAGTGAGTACAAGGTGGAGTATCGCGGCTATTTTGAAGGTGGAATGCCTGGCCGTGAAAAGCTGCAATGAGATAAGAAGCGAAAGAAACAGGGAATGTAAATAGATTTTTAAATAAATGCATTAGAACAAAAGTAAATTCGAACAAAAGAAAGGAAATCCTATGTTTGAACAGATGTTAGAAGAGATCCGGCAGGCTAACCCCATCATCATTCACCGTCACAATAAGCCGGATGGAGATGCACTGGGCAGCCAGATCGGTTTAAAGCATATTATTCGCGAGAACTTTCCTGAGAAGGAAGTGTATATGGTGGGAGATCCGGCCGGACGATTTTCCTTTATGGAGGATTCTGTCATGGACGAGATCCCGGATGCTTATTATGAAGGTGCGCTGGCCATCATCCTGGACACCTCTGCCACACATTTGATCAGCGATGACCGCTATTCCCTGGCGGCCCGCACCGCCCGTATGGACCATCACATTTTCTGTGGGCAGATCGCTCAGGTGGAGGTGACCGATACGTCTTATGAGAGCTGTTGTGGTCTGGTGGCTCAGTTTGCCAAAGAGAGCGGCCTGCGCCTTGATCCCCTGGCGGCCAAGTCATTGTACATCGGTATGGTTACTGACAGCGGTCGTTTCCGCTACGATTCTACCACTGC
This sequence comes from Lachnospiraceae bacterium, assembly GCA_017537225.1. Lineage (GTDB taxonomy): Bacteria > Bacillota > Clostridia > Lachnospirales > Lachnospiraceae > RGIG7193. The sequence continues at coordinate 1,479 of JAFYLG010000205.1, read as the reverse complement.
CCAAACCTTTGCCCTGGCGTCCTGGCTGAGAGAGCAGCCATTTACCACAGAGGATATTTACTATCATCTGTACGCCGAGGATTTTGAGGCCAAGAAGCGCAAAGCCCAGTTCGTGATGAAAGTACAGTTTACGGATCGTAAGGTGGCCTATATCTACAATACCCTGGAGGAGTGCAAGGCGCTGGAGATGGACACCTTTTCTATCTCCCGCGGTATGGTCAACACCATGGCCGATATCAAGGGCGTGGACATCTGGGTCAACTTTACTGAGACCGAGGAGTGCGTGCTCTGTGAGCTGCGTTCCAGCCGTTACAATATCAACCCCATCGCCGTCAAATACGGCGGCGGCGGCCATGCCAAGGCCAGTGGTGCCTCTTTGAAAAACAGAGAAGAGGCCATGGCCATGTTGGCAGATCTGGACGCAATGATGGAACCTTAGGAGAAAATAGATAGGAGAAGATCCATGAATTTTGAGCAAAAGAAAGCGATCTTAGATAAGATCAAAGAATATGACCGCATCCTGCTGTTTCGCCATCTGCGCATCGATGGAGACTGTGTAGGCTCCACCAAAGGCTTGAAGGCACTGATCAAGGCTACCTGGCCGGAGAAAGAAGTATATATCATCGACAACGAAGAATCCAGCTATCTGTCCTTTATGGGACCGGATGATGAGGAGATCCCCGATGAGATGTATGCCGAGGCCCTGGGTATCGTTCTGGATACCGGCAATACCAAGCGTATCTCCAACCAGAAGTTTACTCTGTGTAAGGAGCTGGTGAAGATCGACCACCATATCCCTCTGGACAATTACGGTGATCATGCCTGGGTGGAGGAAGAGAGATCTTCTACCTGCGAGATGGTGGTAAATTTCTACGATACCTTCAAGGATGAGCTGGTGATGACCAGAGAAGCGGCTCAGTATCTGTACACCGGTATGGTCACCGACAGCGGCCGTTTCCGCTTCCGCAGTGTGTCTGGCGACACCATGCGCTATGCCGGCTTGCTGTTGGATCAGGATATCGATACCGATGTGCTCTATGCCAATTTGTATCTGGAGCACTATGGCTACCTGAAGTTTAAGGCAGAGATGTACAAGCGTATGAAGATCACCGAAAACGGTGTGGCATATCTGTACATCAGCAAAACCCTGCGGGAAAAGCACGATATCAGCCTGGAAGCTGCCAGTGCCGCCATTTCTCTGCTGGATTCCATCCGTGGCTGCCTGTGCTGGATGGCCTTTATCGAGACCGGAGATGAGGAAGAGTCCATTCGCGTTCGTCTGCGCTCCCGTTTCGTACACATCAATCAGCTGGCGGAACAGTATCGTGGTGGCGGTCATGCCTGTGCCAGCGGTGCTACCGTCTACAATCGCCGTGAGGTTCGCGCCCTGTTAAAGCAGGCCGATGCCCTGGTAAAAGAATATAAAGAAACACATGAGGGCTGGTTATGAGGATTTTAATTACAAACGACGACGGGATC
>JAFYLG010000204.1 GCA_017537225.1 Lachnospiraceae bacterium | reverse complement strand
TCCTGAGCCAGGATCAAACTCTCGAATTAAAAGTTTGTTCTTGGTCGAATAAACATTTGGCTTATTCTTCCGTTATTTACCTATGTTTAGGTTTTGTTCCAAAAATTCATTAAAGAATTTTCGGGGTTGGAATATACTGTTTTGTTATCAAGGTTCAGTTGTTTGTGTGTTGCTGTCTCAGCAGCAACTTTGATAGGATATCACATCTTTCGATGTTTGTCAACAACTTTTTTAACTTTTTTTAAGAAGTTTTTTCGTTGTTTTTCGATCCTTTTTGCTTGTCTTGGCTGTCTCAGCCGCAACGTTGTCCATCTTACCACTAGTGTTCCAATTTGTCAACACCTTTTTTCAACTTTTTTCGATGCTTCTTTTTGCACATTTCGACATGGTTTTGGGCAAAAAAGGATACCGTTTTGCACGGCATCCTTTCATACTTTTCTACATTTAATAAGATGTCAGATTCTCAGCCGTATCGATCAGGATCTTAGCCCCCTCGCGCAGATGCTGCAGAATAAAGATCATATCCTCCTCTGCCACAGCGATGCATCCCAACGTTTCCAACTTCTCACCAATACAATGCAGAAAAATACAGCTACCCTTATTGTATTCTCCTGCCACATTATACTCGATAAACAAACAATAATTATATCCCTTGTAATCCCACAGATGTTCACTTTCTGCCGGATCCAGCTTCCAGTCACGGCCTTTCATATCCTGATGGCACAACTGATTAAAATACTTGGAATTGTAATCTCCTACCCACCAATATTTCTCATCGATCCGGGTGTAGGGAATCAGGCTGCCCGGGTCTTCTTTCTTGCCAAACGCTACAGACAAATTATATAGACCGGTGGGCGTCTTGCCATCGACTTCTTTCTTTTTATCAATACCACCATATCCCAGATATCCATCTACATTGAGGCTCTCTGTCCAAAGACCATCCTTCTTTTCATGCAGCGTAACCGTGGCCTCAATTCCATCACGAGAATGTGCCTCCACGATGATCAGTTGTTCCAGGTCTTCTGCCACCTTCAACTGGGCCGCAAAGGAGGGCTCCGGCCTGAGCTCTTCTGTCGTCTCTACCACCGCTTGTGTTATCATCTCTGTCTCCATCACAGTTTCTGTTACTACCTGCGTTGTCATCTCCATTTCACTCTCCACTATAGCTTCCCTGCCACAGCCTGCCATCCATGTCACCATAATTGCTGTGACTATGCATAATATGATTCTTTTCTTTTTCATTGGTACCTCTGCTTTCTATACGTATGCCATTATACATATTCTAACAGAAAATAGCAACGACTCCTCATTGTTTTTATAAATTTTCCAGTTCAGTTTGCATTCCATATTTATTTCTCACGTAAAAAGACCCGGGGTGCCTTGTTCGCTCCCCGGATCCTAAATCTTTTAAATTTTACATTTTATATGATGCAGTTAAGCCCTTTAAGTTCTTTTCCTGACGTTATCGTCTACATCTCCGCCAGCTTATATTCTTCGGCATAAGCCTCGTATTTCTTTACAAATGCCTGATTGGACTTATCACGCAGACCTCTCAGATGCTTGTGCAAACCAGAACCAATCGTCTCCATCTCGATGATGCAGCCACCAATATTAGAGCAATGATCTGCTACACGCTCCAGATTTACCAACAGATCAGAATATACAAAGCCCAGTTCAATGGTGCAGGCACCATCATGTACACGCTGCATATGGCGCATACGAGTCTTGTCACGAATGGCGTCGATCACTTCTTCCAAAGGCTCAATGTCCAAAGCCAGCTCAGCATCACTACTCATACAACTTTCCACTGTAAGTCCTACAATATGATGCACTGCCTTGCACAACGACTCCAACTCCTTCAATGCTGCGCCGGAGAATACGATCTTTTTCTCAAGCATCTCTTCAGCTACTTCTACGATATTAGTCGCATGGTCAGAGATACGTTCCAGATCCCCAATCATGTGAAGCAGTTTGATGGACTCGTTACTCTCTTCTTCCGTCATACTGCGGGCGGCCAGCTGAACCATGTAGTTGCCCAGCATATCCTCATACTTGTCTGCACGTTTTTCAATGATGCGAACTTCTTTTGCTTTGTTTTCATCGTACTTCCACAACAGATCCATGGACTTTTCCATAGCCGCCTGACACAGCAGAGCCATATCGCAAACACGCAGACGACACTGTTCCAGTGCAATGGAAGGAGTTACCAGCAGACGCTCATCGATTTCCTCTACATGAGTTTCCTCATCATCCTCACCCTTGACCGTCATGTAAGCCAACTTCTCCAGCAGACCGGAGAAAGGCAGCAACAAGGCAGTACAAATAATGTTAAATGCAGTATGGGCCACAGCAATCGTGAATTCAGATGCCTGCATCGCCATCAAAGGGAATTGAAAAATCGTGTTCAGTCCATAGAATACACACAATACTACGGCGGTACCAACCAGGTTAAAATAGAAGTGAACCATAGCAGTACGACGGGCGTTCTTGGTAGTACCCGCGGAAGAAATCAAAGCGGTCACTGTAGTACCGATATTCTGACCCATGATGATCGGAATCGCTGCGCCCATGGATACCTGACCAGTGGCCGCAAACGCCTGCAGAATACCTACAGAAGCAGAAGAACTCTGGATCACACCGGTGATCACAGCACCTGCTACAACACCCAGGATGGGGTTAGAGAACATGGTCAGAATATTGCGGAACCCATCCAGCTCAGCCAGGGGCTTTACTGCCGAAGACATGGTATCCATACCAAACATCAGCACCGCAAATCCCAACAGAATGGTACCAATATCTTTTTTACCCTGCTTTTTGCTGAACATATGCAGAGCCGTACCGATCAGAGCCAAAATCGGAGTAAAAGAAGTGGGCTTTAACAATTGCATAAATAAGCCGTCACCTTCAATACCGGTCAAACTCAAGATCCATGCAGTCACTGTCGTACCTACATTGGCACCCATAATGATATTGATAGCCTGTTTCAGACTCATAACACCGGAGTTTACAAAACCAACTACCATAACGGTGGTCGCAGAAGAACTCTGGATCACAGCAGTCACCGCCATACCCAGCAGAAATCCTCTAAACTTATTGGAAGACAGTGCTTCCAGAAAATGTTTCAGCTTGCCGCCGGCTTTCTTTTCCAAAGCCTCGCCCATAATGTTCATACCGAACATAAATAAAGACAAGCCACCGATCATAGACAATACATCAAAAATTGTCATGTCTTTTTCTCCTCACCTTTTTCTTTTTCCTATTGTTTTCCCTGTATATTTTCCCAATTTTACATATACTCATACAGCATAGCGAACCAATGTAAAATCTACGTAAAATTATAGTTAGAATTTGGATAAAAAAGAGGCATAAAAAAGACGTCCTAAGACTGCACTTAATTGCTTTCACAATATGGCAGTCGCGGATGTACTTTTTTACGCCTCTTTTTCTATTTCTTATAAGATTATCGCAGGCAGTTCCATCTTATTCAATTCAAACCAGAAACATACTCCTTCGTCAGTATTGTATACACCGCAAGTTCCAGCATGAGAATCCATAACAGCTTTTACAATAGACAGACCGATGCCATTACCACCATATTCTCTGGTATGAGCCTTGTCTACTTTATAAAACTTCTGCCATACATTGTCCAGTTCATCTCCGGGGATAGGATGTCCTGTATTAAATACAGAGACCTTAACAGAACGTTCCGTCTCTTCCACCAAAATATCCAGACGCCTGTCGCCATCGATGTGATGGATAGCATTGCTGATATAGTTACGAACCACTTCTTCCATCATAAATTCATCGGCGCGGATCATCACCTGACGGTCGGATTCAAAATCCACCGTAATCTCCTTCTGTCGAATCATAATATTGAAAGAATGAAGCACGCCGCCGATCATATCGATCAAATCAAAATCCATACGTTCCATGATATTGATACCCGATTCGATCTGATTCAACGTCAACAGCTTGCGGACCAGCTGATTCATCTTATCCGCTTCATCGGCAATGACTTCACAATAATATTGCATGCTCTCCGGGTCCTCGCTGATCCCTTCCAGCAATCCTTCTGCATAACCCTGGATCAGAGCAATCGGTGTCTTCAATTCGTGAGAAACATTGGAGATAAACTCCTTGCGCATCTCATCCACCTTGACCTTTTCCTCGATATCCCGACGTAACTGGATATTGGCCTGGCGCAGATTTTGAATGGTTTGTTCCAGTTCCCGGGACATCTGATTCATACTGGTGCCCAGGAGATCGATCTCATCTTCTCGCCGCTCTTCATAGCGGGCAGAAAAATCCAGATGGGACATGCGATCTGCAATATTGGCCAAGCGTACGATGGGACGACTGATATGTCCGGTAATAAAATATACCAGGATCATACCGATCACAATCACTGTCACACCGATCCTCCAGGTAAACTGAGAAGAAATGGCTGCACTGTCACGAATGCTGGGCAGCGAGCTTCGCAGAAAGCAGGCGGCACCGTCATCCAAAAAACCAAAACATAAAATATAAGATGTCTGCAACTTTAAATCAAAGAGCTGATAGACCACGTAACGGTCTGTCTCCTCGATGAGACGGGCTCTCTCATCTGTCTGCCCCAGCACCAGCTGCATCATCTGCTGCTGCATCCGGTCTTCATAGCCAAACTGATATATCTTACCCTGAGACGGCATGCCTACCAACGCGGAGATATTGCTGTTTTCAAACATGCGCCACAGCATCAGATAGGTATCTTCATCCTCCGGATCCCCTTCGCTAAAGATCTCATTGACGCTTTCATAAGACTGCACCATAGCCTTGGTTTTTTCTGAAATATAGTATTTTTCCAGATACAGCGTATTGGCCAGACAGATGACCAACACCATCAGGCTCATCAGTCCCACAAACAATACGGTATATCTTACGCGGATGGACCGTTTCATTCTTCTACCTCAAATTTGTATCCCATGCCCCAGATGGTCTTGATATAATCGCCTTTAGCTCCCATCTTACTGCGCAACTTTTTTACATGAGTATCGATCGTACGAGCCTCGCCAAAATAATCATAATTCCACACATTGTTCAGGATCTTTTCACGGGACAGGGCGATTCCCTGGTTTTCCATGAAGTACTCCAGCAATTCAAATTCTTTGAAGCTCAGTTCCACTTCCTGGCCATCTACACTTACCTGGTGAGCGGTCTTGTCCAGCTGGATCCCACCCAAAGACAGTACATCTGCATTGAGACTGCCACTGCGGCGCAGGATGGCCTCCACTCTGGCCACCAGGATCTTAGGACTAAACGGTTTGGAGATATATTCGTCTGCTCCCAGTTCAAACCCGCGCAGTTCGTCTCTCTCCTCTCCCTTGGCTGTCAACATAATAATAGGCACCTGAGAGTGCTTGCGAATAGTACGACACACTTCCCAACCATCCATCTTGGGCATCATCACATCCAAGATGATCAGATCGATATCTTTTTCCTGAAAAAACAGATCCACTGCCGCTTCTCCGTCCCCAGCCTCCAGCACTTCAAACTCTTTACGCACCAAAAAATCGCGCACCAATTTGCGCATTCTGCTCTCATCATCTACGACTAAAATACGACTCTTCATGGACATCCTCCTGACATTCCATCGATTTCTATAAAAAAGTATTCCTTGGTTTTCTATTTTCATTCTAACAGAGAACCCTTGGAAATACCAGTCTCCCCGACTCGAATTCACTTATTTTTCATGGTTTACCCTGACAGTAGCCATTAAAACTTCCGTATTTATTTCTGCTTCTAATAATAAGCCGCACTCACTCAGGATTTTACGGTAACCATGACAAGCCGCACCTCATAGGATGTATTGTAATGAAAATTTGGAGGAACCAAATATGAGTGATTTAGTAGCAACCAACTGTGGCAATGGATGTGGATGTGAGAGAAGCTGTGGCTGTGAAAGAGGCTGTGGCTACGAAAGGAACTCCGGTGGCTGCAGCAATATCATCTGGATCCTGCTGATCCTGTCCTTCTGCGGTGGCGGTAGCGGCGGATGTGGTTTTGGTGGTGGCAACTGGTTTGGCGGCGATGGCGACTGCTGCTCCATCATCTGGATCCTGCTGTTACTGTCCTGCTGTGGTGGTGGTTTTGGCGGTAATGGCAGCTGCGGCGGTGGCTGTGGTTGCTAAACCAGCGAAAACCTTTGACTGCAACAACTTACTCTGTCGAAAGGGATGCTGGTCTCAGTGTCCCTCACAACAAAAAGACCTCCCAGCCCACAAGGCCGGAAGGTCTTTTTCATTGCGCAGAAGGCTCTACGATAACTCACCTTCTGTTTTTATACGTTTTCTATCAGTCCTGCATCAACTTGACCAGGATCGCCTTCTGGGCGTGCAGACGGTTCTCTGCCTCTTCGAAGATCTCATCGGCGTGTTCTTCAAATACCTTGGCAGTGATCTCCTCTTCTCTGTGGGCAGGCAGACAATGCATTACCATGGCATCGGGCTTAGCCACTGCCATGACGTTATCATTGATCTGGTAGATGCCTTCGAATACTTTGCGTCTCTGGGCAGCTTCACTTTCCTGACCCATGGAAGCCCATACGTCAGTATACAGCACATCGGCATCTTTGGCAGCTTCCAGCACATCGGGAGTGCAGGTAAACTTGCCATTCTCAGCGGCCCACTTGCAGATCTCAGCATCGGGGGTATATCCTTCAGGGCACGCCACACTAACCTCCATACCCATCTTGATGCCGCCTACGATCAAAGAGTTGGTCATATTATTGCCATCACCAATGTAGCAAAGCTTGCGGCCGGCAAAACTATGCTTGTACTCACGGATGGTCATCAGATCAGCCAACACCTGGCAAGGATGGCAGTAATCGGTCAGACCATTGATGATAGGAATAGAACCATACTCCGCCAGCGCCTCAACTTCTGCCTGGGCATAAGTACGGATCATAATACCATCCAAATAACGAGACAGTACGCGAGCAGTATCTTCTATCGGCTCACCACGGCCGATCTGAAGATCGTTAGAGCTTAAAAACAACGCCTTGCCACCCAGTTCGTGCATACCTACTTCAAAGGACACACGGGTTCTTGTAGAGGATTTCTGGAAAATCATGCCCAGAGTCTTACCAGCCAGCAAAGGATGAGGCATCTTATTCTTGCGCTCGAACTTCAGCTGATCCGCCATATTTAACAGTTCCAGGATCTCCTTCTGAGTCAGATCCTGCAATTTCAAAAAGTGTTTCATGCGTTAATAACCTCCTTGATGATTTCCACCGCTTCCTTTAATACGTCAAAAGGAATATTCAGAGGCGGCAACAATCTCATTTTATCATGAGCCGTCAGAACCAGGACACCCTTGTCACGGCAGGCAGCCATGGTCTCCGCCAGATTTTTCTTTAATTTGATACCGATCATCAATCCCATACCGGTCACTTCTTCTACACCATCCAGAGCAGACAGTTCGTTGCAGATATACTGACCCTTTTCAGCGACCTCAGAAAGCAACTGCTCATCCAGATGCTCCAGCACATAGACTGCGCCAGCTGCACAAACAGGATTACCTCCAAAGGTAGAACCATGAGTACCGGGAACCAGCACATTCTGTGTCTTTTCACTAAACAGAGTCGCTCCCAAAGGCAAGCCGCCAGACAGGCCTTTCGCAGTAGACATGATATCCGGCTGGAATCCATAGTGCATAAAGGCATACAGCTGACCGGTACGACCATTGCCAGTCTGAACCTCGTCAATGACGATCAGCAAATCTTTTTCTTTCGCTAGAGCCACCACATAGTCCACATAGTCCTGTGTCAGCACATTGACACCGCCCTCACCCTGGATCAACTCCATCATAATGGCGCAGCAGGTATCATCCACTGCCTCTGCCAATGCCGCCTTATCTCCTGCAGGTACATATTTGAAACCTTCGGTAAAGGGACCAAACATGGTGTGGAAATGATCCTGACCTGTAGCAGCCAGGGTGGTCACGGTACGACCGTGGAAACTATCTCGTAACGTGATGATAGTCTTACGGCCCTCACCATACTTATCAAAAGAGTATTTTCTGGCAGCCTTGATGGCACATTCATTGGCCTCGGCACCAGAGTTGGAAAAGAACACCTTGGACATACCGGTCTTCTCACACAAAAGTGCTGCCAGCTTGGCCATGGGCTCTGTGTAGTAGTAATTGGAAGTATGCTGCAGCTTCTGCAGCTGGGCAGTCACTGCCTCCAACCAACCGGGATCGGAGGAGCCAAAAGTATTGACTGCGATACCGCTGCCCAGATCAATATATTGCTTACCATCTTCTGCCGTCACATAGGAACCATGCCCTTCGGTCAGAGTCAGAGGCACGCGTCTGTAAGTACCGGCAATATACTGCTGGTCCATCTCCTGAATCTTCATAGAAAATCCCTCCTTAACTCTTTACAAACATGGTACCGATACCTTCATCGGTGAACAACTCGATCAGCAATGAGTGAGGTACTCGACCGTCGATAATAAACACCTTGTCCACACCACGACGGATCGCTTCCTGACAGCAGGCTACCTTAGGGATCATACCACCCTTGATGATACCTTCACTGATCAGCTCCGGAATATCGCTGACACATACCTGAGAGATCAAGGTACTGGGATCGGAAGGATCCCGCATCAATCCACAGATATCGGTCATAGACAGCATGGTCTCTGCCTTCAGACTGCCGGCAATACGAGCCGCTGCCGTATCGGCATTGATATTGTATACATTCCCTTCGGCATCACAGGCCACCGTAGAAATCACAGGAATATAGCCTTTATCCAATACATCCAGGATCACCTCCGTATTGATGTGGGTGATCTCGCCTACATAACCATGAACATCATCCATCTTCACTGCCTGGATCATATGACCATCAATACCGGATAAACCCATGGCCTTGCCGCCGGAGCACTGAAGGATATTGACCAGATCCTTGTTGACTTTACCAGCCAGCACCATCTGTACCACATTCATGGTGTCCGCATCAGTTACACGCAATCCATCCACAAACTTGGAAGGGATGTCCATCTGCTTTAAGGTGTCGGAGATCTCAGGGCCACCACCATGGACCAGCACTACTTTGATGCCTACCAAAGACAGCAGTACTACGTCATTCATCACAGCCTGCTTCAGATCTTCATTGATCATGGCATTGCCGCCATATTTTACCACAACGATCTTGTCTGTATATTTTTGAATAAAAGGAAGGGCATGAATCAGTACCTGCGCACGCAGAGCGTTGTTCATTTCCATAGTGAGTTCCTCCTGTAGATGTGATTCTTTCTAGTTTTCGTGATGCACACGGATCACACGCTTGCTTCTATGATGCACACGGATCGCTTCGCGCTTCGCTCTGTCGCCTGGTGCATCACGTCCGATAGTCGGCGTTGATCTTCACATAGTCGTAGGTCAGGTCGCAGCCCCAGGCCACAGCACTTTCCTCACCGCTGTTTAAACCGATCATCACCTTAACTTCATCAGCAGTCAATACCTCTTTCGCGATCTCCTCAGAGAAGGGAATACCGCTGCCGTCACGACACACAGAGATCATACCATTGGAAGAAACAAAGTCCACATCGATCTTAGACACATCCACATCGGCACCACTGTAACCGATAGCACACAGTACGCGGCCCCAGTTGGCATCGGCACCATACATTGCACTCTTGAACAAAGAAGAACAGATCACGCTCTTAGCCACCGTGCGGGCAGTGCCCTTATCGGCAGCGCCGTCTACATGACACTCGATCAACTTGGTAGCACCTTCACCATCCTTAGCGATCATACGGCACAGTTCATTGGTCACCGTCTGCAGACCCAGGCAGAAGGCATCGAATGCTTCGCCTTCTTCGGTGATCTCGGCATTGCCAGCCAGACCGTTGGCCATAATAGACAGCATGTCATTGGTAGAAGTGTCACCGTCCACGCTCATCATGTGGAAACTATCCTGGATATCGGACAGAATGGCTTTTTTCAACATAGCAGGAGAAATGGCGGCATCGGTAGTCAAAAACACCAGCATAGTAGCCATATTGGGATGGATCATACCAGAGCCCTTGGCAATACCACCTAACGTACAGGTCACACCGTCCACTTCAAAAGTACAAGCTACTTCTTTTTTGACAGTATCGGTAGTCATAATGGCGGTGGCCGCATTGTCGCTGCCAACTTCCCCAGACTCCAAGCCTGCTGCCAGTTCTGCCATACCACCCTCAATGGGTTCCAGGCTCAGAGGCTGACCGATAACACCGGTGGATGCTACGATCACATCTGCGGCAGCTACACCGATGGCCTGTTCTACCAACGCACTCATGCCTTCGGCGATCTCCACGCCATTGGCGTTACAGGTGTTGGCATTGCCACTGTTACAGATCATAGCCTGAGCAAAACCATCCGCAATATGAGCCTTGGTCACTGCAATGGGAGCTCCCTTTACCAGATTGGTGGTATAGACTGCTGCCGCAGTGGCACGACATTCACTGACGATCAGAGCCAGATCTTTTTTTGTCTTATTTTTACGGATGCCACAATGGACACCATTTGCTTTAAATCCTTTGGGGGCACACACGCCTCCACTTACCTTCTGTATCATATATATTCTCCTTTTCGGGATAAGTTTTTCTAATATTTATACCTCTAAGCCAGTATTCTCCGGAAGTCCCAGCATAATATTCATACACTGGATGGCTGCGCCGGAAGCACCTTTTCCCAGATTGTCAAACTGAGCCGCCAACAGGATACGTTCATCGTTGCCGGAGACCAGGATTGTCATGGTATCTTTACCGGCCAAACCATTACCGGCGATAAAGCCAGGCACTTCATTGGCCACATGGACCATGGACTGACCTGCGTAATATTCTTTAAAATACTGTTTCATGGATTCCACCGTCTGGGGAACGGCCAGCAAATGACTGTACAGAGGGATGGACACTACCATGCCGCTGTAATAATCCGATACAACAGGAGCAAAAATAGGCTCCATGGCCAGTCCGGGAACTGCCTTCATCTCTCGCAGATGTTTGTGATGCTGAGTCACACCGTACTGTCTGGGACTGTCCAGCTCCACAGGACGATCCTGCGCACCGTAGTCAGCGATCATGGTCTTTCCACCACCGCTGTAACCGGTGATGGAGTAACAGCACAAAGGATAGTCCACCGGCAGGATGCCTCCTGCCACTAACGGATATACCAGCGCATTAAATCCACTGGCATGACATCCGGGAACTGCCACTCGCTTAGCCGTCTTTAATGCCTCTCGATGACCATCGGACAACTCAGGAAATCCATAGTTCCAACCAGCAGCTGTACGGTGAGCTGTGGAGGTGTCGATCACGCGTACATTCGGATTAGTCACCAGAGCCTCTGCCTCAATGGCAGCCGCGTCAGGCAGACACAAAAAAGTGATATCCGACTCATTCATCAATTTTTGGCGAGTGGAGTTATCCTTACGCAACTCCTCCGGTATTGTCAACAGTTCTACATCACTGCGACCGGCAAATCTCTCGCGGATCCGCAGGCCTGTAGTTCCGGCACTTCCATCAATATATACTTTCGTCATAATACTCTCCCCGTATCCTGCAGATGGATCAACATCTGTATATATTCATCAAAAATCTCATTTTTATACACGTATTTATGATTTTTTCTGTGTATTATTTCATAATTATACATCTATTTTTAGGTTAGTCAAGGATTTTATGAATTTTTATTCACACATTCTAACAAATTCGAATGTTTTTATCCCTATCTGACACGCAGCCATTCTCACTCTTTACCATATCACTTTGGCCCACATGTCTTTCATTTACGTCCGTCATGATCTGGCTAATTTTCTCAACACTTCCGGTTAATGTCTTCTGCCCCTCATTGGAGCATATGCATTCATCATCGATCTCGTACACGGCATTTCCGTCAATGATCAGTTTACGACGCATATATTCCCTCGTTTTACATCTTTGGTATCATCCTATGCCACGTCATACAAAGAATGACCTCTGCATACAGTAGAAAAAAACGAAAGGAAATCGAACCATGCCCTCCCATCTCAAGCTCACAGAGTTTGACGAACAAATCGGAAGCCCCAGCCTTCAGATGATGAAAGTCTTTCTTCCATATCTGGAGCCGTCCATGCAGCCATGGGCCGCATTCTATATCCAAATGCAGGAATTACAAAACGCCATGGCACTGTTTCAAACTCCCGGACAGACTACTCCCTGGCCCAACCGGACCATGCCGCTACCAGAACAAC
>JAFYLG010000203.1 GCA_017537225.1 Lachnospiraceae bacterium | reverse complement strand
GGTCACTGGGGTTCCGCTGTTTGTAGGTGTGATGGATCAGCCGGTACAAGAATAACGACCATAGGGGATATGTAAAAAGGAGGAGTCTTGTGACTCCTCCTTGCTTTTTTTTATGTGTAGTGGATCATGCCCTGTGGACCCGTCCATCAATACTCGGGCTCGATCAGACCGTAGGTATTTCCCTTTCTCTTGTAAACTACATTGACTTCATCGGTCTCTGCATTGCGGAATACGTAGAATGCATGGCCCAACAGCTCCATCTGTACGCAGGCCTCCTCAGGATCCATGGGCTTCATGGCGAAGCGCTTGGTGCGAACGATCTTAACCTCATCGGGATCGTCCACTTCTTCCTGAATGTAGGCATCGCTGAAAACAGCGCTGGCCTGCTTCTTGTCAATGATCTTGTTTTTGTACTTCTTTAACTGACGCTCGATGACTTCCTCTACCAGGTCAATGGAAACATACATGTCATTGCTGGTCTGCTCGGAGCGGATAACGGAGCCTCTGACCGGAATGGTTACCTCGATCTTCTGACGGTCTTTTTCAACGCTCAGGGTCACGAGGACGTCGGTGTCTTTGGAGAAGTATCTCTCCAGCTTGCCGATCTTCTCATAAACGGCCTCTTTCAAACCCTCTGTCACTTCGATGTTCTTACCAATGATGGTATAACGCATGAAATCAACTCCTTCCGTTTGTAGGTGTCTTTATTATAGCAGAAAACTGTTGAGTTTACAAGTTATATTTAAGAAAATAATAAAAATTTTAGAAAAGTTGTCGCACATTATCGAGTTGCTGAGAAAATGCACCGAATTATCGGAGAACCTCAAAAATCTCTGCCGATGGATGTTGAGGCAGGAAAAATGTTGTCGAATGTTGTCAATGGTCTTTTGGTACTTTTTACAATACAAAATACGATTTGGCGGGTTTCACAAAACGCATGTTTTGCCTTGACAAACATAAGATATCCCCTGAAATCTTATGTTATCTTGTGGATAATGTGGATAAGTCCGTGTAAAACCACAAAACCCTTGTAAAATGGGCTGTTGACATGTGGATAAAAAATGTGGATAACCAAAACGGACAAACTGGGGAAAATAGGAAAGAGGGTTTGAGTGGACTATTTTGGAAGAATTTTTTGTGCATTTTGTACAGTGTGTTTGTTTGAATCCGCGGATGGAGGGGATACAAGATTGTGATGATCGACGGGTATATTTGAATCAAGAGGTTATAAATGGCGCGAGAAGTGCATGGCAGTCGGACACGCTCTCGCTGCTTTAGAACACCAGATTTGAATCATACCTGTCTATCACAACCAATCTTTCTCCTCCTACCCGCAGATTCTGCACTCACGTGGAGGCCGCCATTCGTGGTGCGGTCGGGGATTGAGATGTTTAGAGGGATATGCTGAGAAAAACCGTGTGAGCCCGCCGGTCCTTAGCGAGCCAGATGCTACGCAGCGTGGCGAGCTTAGTACCGCTGCGCGCTCACTCGAGCGAGATCGTGTTTTTTGTGCATATCCCTCTAAACCTCTGTTAATCCCCTCCCTCCACCACGAATCTGCAACTTTTTATTGAAATATCTTTCGCAAAGTGCTACAATGAACTATAAAACTAAAATCTGGAACTATGTCGTTGCGACAAACCTTCCTGATTGATACGAAAGAATACGAATCAGACGTATGACAAGAGTAATTGCAACAATATTAAGGAGTAATTTTCTATGGGATTTATGGACAAATTGTTTGGCACTCATAGCCAGCGAGAGTTAAAACTGATCTACCCTATCGTGGATAAGATCGAGGCGCTGCGTCCTCAGATGCAGGCGTTGACTGACGAGGAGCTGCGTGCCAAAACCGATGAGTACAAGGCCCGTCTGGCGGATGGTGAGACATTGGATGATCTGCTGGTAGAAGCCTATGCCACTGTTCGCGAAGCCGCCCGCCGTGTGTTGAATATGGAGCACTATCGTGTACAGATCATCGGTGGTATCATTCTGCATCAGGGTCGTATCGCTGAGATGAAGACCGGTGAAGGTAAGACTCTGGTATCTACTCTGCCTGCTTATCTGAATGCGCTGGAGGGCAAGGGCGTTCATATCGTAACCGTTAACGATTATCTGGCTCACCGTGATGCCGGCTGGATGGGTAAGGTTCATGAGTTTTTGGGCCTGACTGTTGGCGTGGTGTTAAATAGCATGAACAGTGATGAGCGTCGTGCTGCTTATCAGTGTGACATTACCTATGTGACTAACAATGAGCTGGGCTTTGACTACCTGCGTGACAACATGGTCATCTACAAGGAAAAGCTGGTGCTGCGTGATCTGCACTATGCCATCGTGGATGAGGTGGACTCCGTACTGGTCGATGAGGCTCGTACTCCTTTGATCATTTCCGGTCAGAGCGGCAAGTCTACCAAACTGTATGAAGTTTGCGACTACCTGGCATCCCGCATGAAGCGTGGTGAGGCCAGTGGCGAGCTGACTAAGATGTCCATCATCATGGGCGAGGAGATCACTGAGACCGGTGACTTTATCGTCAATGAGAAGGAAAAGCTGGTAACCCTGACCGAGGAAGGTGTTCGCAAGGTCGAGGATTTCTTCAAAATCGAAAACCTGGCAGACCCTGAGAATCTGGAGATCCAGCACAATATCATTCTGGCTCTGCGTGCCAACTACCTGATGTTCAGAGACAAGGATTACGTGGTAAAGGACGATCAGGTTCTGATCGTAGATGAATTTACCGGACGTATCATGCCTGGTCGTCGTTACTCTGACGGTCTGCATCAGGCTATCGAAGCCAAGGAAAAGGTAAAGGTAAAGAGAGAGAGCCGTACTCTGGCTACTATCACCTTCCAGAATTTCTTTAACAAGTTTGAAAAGAAGGCCGGTATGACCGGTACCGCACTGACCGAGGAGAAGGAGTTCCGTGATATCTATGGCATGGATGTTATCGAGATCCCTACCAACGTACCTGTGGCCCGTATCGATCATAACGATGCTGTATACAAGACCCGTCGTGAAAAGCTGAATGCTGTAGCCGATGAGGTGCTGGCAGCCCACAGAAAGGGTCAGCCCGTTCTGGTAGGTACCATCACCATCGATGCTTCCGAAGAAATCTCCATGCTGCTGAAGAAGCGCGGCATCAAGCACAACGTACTGAACGCTAAGTTCCACGAGATGGAAGCAGCCATCATCGCCGATGCTGGTCTTCATGGTGCTGTTACCATCGCCACCAACATGGCAGGTCGTGGTACCGATATTAAGCTGGACGAGGAGGCTAAGGCAGCCGGTGGTTTGAAGGTCATCGGTACCGAGCGTCACGAGTCCCGTCGTATTGACAATCAGCTGCGTGGCCGTTCCGGTCGTCAGGGTGACCCCGGTGAGTCCCGTTTCTACATTTCCCTGGAAGACGATCTGATGAGACTGTTCGGTTCTGAGCGTCTCATGGGTGTATTCAATACTTTAGGTGTAGCTGACGGTGAGCAGATCGAGCACAAGATGCTCAGCGATACCATCGAAAAGGCTCAGAAAAAGGTGGAGAGCAACCACTATGGTGTGCGTAAGCGCCTGCTGGATTATGACCAGGTAATGAATGAGCAGCGTGAGATCATCTACGCTGAGCGCCGTCGTGTACTGGATGGCGAGAGCATGCGTGATGTGGTCTGCAAGATGATCCAGGATACCGTAGAGAATACGGTGGATATGTATCTGTCTGATGATCACAGTGCTGCTGAGTGGGATCTGGATCAGTTGAACAAGGGTCTGCTGCACAATATTCCTCTGAAGCCTGTGGTACTGACCGAGGATCAGAAGAAGTCTATGACGAAGAATCAGCTGAAGCATCAGCTGAAAGAAGAAGCCATCAAGCTGTACGAGGCCAAGGAAGCCCAGTTCCCCGACAGTGAGCAGATGCGTGAGATCGAGCGTGTGATCCTGCTGCGTGTCATCGACACCAAGTGGATGAATCACATCGACGATATGGAGCAGCTGCGTCAGGGTATTGGTCTGCAGGCCTATGGTCAGAGAGATCCTCTGGTAGAGTACCGCATGGCTGGCTTCGATATGTTTGATGAGATGACTGCCGGCATTCAGCAGGACACCGTTCGTCTGATGTATGGTGTCAAGGTGGAGCAGAAGGTAGAGCGTGAGGAAGTGGTAAAGGTTACCGGTACCAACAAGGACGATAGCCTGGCCCGTGCTCCCAAACGTCGCGAGGATAGAAAGGTATATCCCAACGATCCTTGCCCTTGCGGTTCCGGTAAGAAGTATAAGCAGTGCTGCGGTCGTAAATAGGAGGTGCCCTGTGGTCGAGTTAGATCAGTTTAAATATGAACTGCAAAGTTTTGCCGCTCCCTTAGCCGAGGTCAAAGAAGGCCTGGATCTGGAGAGCAAGGAAAAGCGTATCGTAGAGCTGGAACGCTATATGGAGGAGCCCAGCCTGTGGGATGATCCTGACAAGGCAGCGGATATCGTAAAGGAACTGGGAGCTTTAAAAGCTACCCGTGATACTTTCAATCGCCTGCAGCAGGATTTTGAGGATATCGGCACTTTGATCGAGATGGGCTATGAAGAGAATGACGAGTCTCTGCTTCCTGAGATCGCCGAGTCCATCAAGAATTTAGGCGATGAGTTGGATCGCATCCGTATCCAGACTCTGTTGTCCGATGAATATGATAAAAATAATGCGATTTTGAAGCTGAATGCCGGTGCCGGCGGTACCGAGTCCTGCGACTGGGCCAGCATTCTGTATCGTATGTTTATGCGTTGGGCAGAAAAGAAGGGCTACAGCGTAGAGGTACTGGACTATCTGGATGGCGATGAGGCTGGTATCAAATCTGTTACCGTACAGATCAATGGTCTCAATGCCTACGGTTATCTGAAGTCCGAGCACGGCGTACACCGTCTGGTTCGTATCTCTCCTTTTAATGCGGCAGGCAAGAGACAGACATCCTTCGTATCCTGTGACGTTATGCCTGAGATCGATGAGGATATCAATATCGAGATCAATGACGATGATCTGCGTATCGATACCTACCGTGCCAGTGGCGCCGGTGGTCAGCACGTAAACAAGACCTCTTCTGCTATCCGAATCACCCATCTGCCTACCGGCATCGTGGTACAGTGTCAGAATGAGCGTTCTCAGTTCCAGAATAAAGATAAGGCCATGCAGATGCTGAAAGCCAAGCTGTTCATGCTGCAGAAGCAGACCAACGCGGAGAAGCTGTCTGACATCCGTGGTGATGTAAAAGATATCGCCTGGGGCAGCCAGATCCGTTCTTATGTAATGCAGCCTTATACCATGGTCAAGGATCATCGTACCGATGCCGAGACTGGCAATATCGGTGCGGTTCTGGACGGAGATATCGATCTGTTCATTAGTGCCTTCTTAAAGGCCAACAGTCTGAAAAACAAGTAAGAGAGTTTTTTCGGGGAAGGTTTTCGGGGGAGAACAAAAAACAAGAGGAGAAAAAGAAAATCTATGTTGATCGTGAAGAAGTTTGGCGGCTCATCCGTTGCCGACAAGGACCGTATCTACAATGTGGCCCGCCGCTGCATTGAGGATTATCAGGCCGGCAATGATGTGGTAGTGGTACTGTCCGCCATGGGAAAAACCACAGACAAATTGATCGACTTGGCACACAGCATCAATAGCCATGCGCCCAAGAGAGAGATGGATATGCTCCTAGCAGTAGGTGAGCAGATCAGCGTGGCCTGCATGGGTATGGCCATGCATGAACTGGGAGTGCCTTCTGTATCTCTGAATGCCTTCCAGGTTCAGATGCATACCAATTCCACCTATGGTGCTGCTAAGTTAAAGCGCATCGATACCGAGCGCATCCGCAATGAGCTGGCCATGCGCAAGATCGTTATTATCACCGGTTTCCAGGGTGTCAACAAGTTTGATGATGTGACCACACTGGGTCGCGGTGGCTCTGACACCACAGCCGTTGCACTGGCCGCTGCTCTGCATGCCGATGCCTGCGAGATTTACACTGACGTGGACGGCGTATATACTGCCGATCCCCGCATCGTGCCTAATGCTCGCAAGTTGCCGGAGGTTTCTTACTCCGAGATGCTGGAGATGGCTTCTTTGGGTGCCAAGGTGCTGCATAACCGCTCGGTAGAGCTGGCAAAGAAGTACGGTGTACAGCTGGTGGTTCGCTCCAGCCTGAATTATAACGAAGGAACTGTGGTTAAGGAGAGTGCAAAAATGGAAAAGATGATCGTAAGCGGTGTAGCTTCTGACAAGAACGTGGCCCGCATTTCTGTAATGGGCGTAAGCAACGAGCCCGGTATCGCCTTTAAGGTATTTAACTGCCTGGCAAAGAACAAAATCAACGTAGATATTATTCTGCAGTCCGTTGGTCGTGGCGGCACCAAGGATATTGCTTTCACCGTAGCTAAGAACGATGTGGAAGCTACCGTAGAAGTGATCAAGGAGAATATGGATGTATTCACCGCTGAGAGCTATGAGGTAGAAGAAGATGTAGCCAAGGTATCCATCATCGGCGCCGGCATGACTTCCAACCCCGGTGTAGCTGCCAAGATGTTTGAGGCCCTGTCTACCGGCGGCATCAACATCAAGATGATCTCTACTTCTGAGATCCGTATTACCGTTGTTGTGGATGCTTACAACGCTGACCGCGCTGTTCGTTACATCCACGATGCTTTTGCTCTGGCTGAGTAATCTATGAAGAAAGAAGTGTGCGGTACAGAGGAGGTTCTGTATCGGATAGGTCTGGCGGCC
>JAFYLG010000018.1 GCA_017537225.1 Lachnospiraceae bacterium | reverse complement strand
GTGTACCGGAATCCAGGTACAGCTTCTTACCCAGTTCTTTTACATTGATCTTTTTCTGCTCCCAAAATACCATCATGGCAATATACTGGGTGTAAGTCAGATCCAATGCATCCAAATAAGGACGATACAGTTTGATCATCTCACGAGATGCAGCATACAACGGAAAACAAATCTGATTCTCCAGTTTTAAACCATCACACGTTACATCGCTCATAGATACTTCTCGCTCCTTACTATTGGAATTTTTCTCCAATAGTGTACCATGAAACCAGAGAAGTTTCAAGCCTTTCCCCTCATTTAGTTAACATAGAATATCATTCTATTTTATTCAATATAATCGTTATCTCTAAACTGCAGTGCATACAGGCTCTTATAGGTGCCATCCAGTGCGATCAGCTCCTCGTGGGTACCCCGCTCGGTGATCTGACCATTCATCACCACCGCGATCTCATCGGCATTGCGGATAGTGGACAGGCGATGGGCTACCACCAAAGTGGTACGTCCCTTGCACAGTTCATCCAAGGCCTGCTGGATCAGTACCTCGGTAGTATTATCCAGAGCACTGGTAGCCTCATCCAGGATCAGGATGGCAGGGTCTTTTAAGAACACACGGGCGATACTGAGACGCTGTTTTTGTCCTCCGGACAACTTCACACCGCGCTCACCGATCTCGGTGTCATAACCATTTTTCAAGGTCATAATATAGTCATGGATGTTAGCACGACGAGCTGCCTCAAACATCTCCTCCTCCGTGGCGTCCGGACGGCCGTAGAGAATGTTGTCACGAATGGTTCCTACAAACAGGAATACATCCTGCTGTACGATACCGATATTGCGGCGTACCGACTCCAGCGTCAGACCACGGATATCCTGACCGTCGATGAGGATCTGACCGCCATTCTCTCCCAGCTTATAGAAATTGGGAAGCAGATGACACAGGGTGGTCTTACCTCCGCCGGAAGGTCCTACCAATGCCAGTTTACGGCCCTTTTCCAGCTTCAGGTCGATATCGCGAAGCACTTCCTTCGTAGCGTCGTAGGAATATGTCACATTCTTAAACTCGATCTCACCGCGGACATTTTCCAGACTAACGGCATCGGGAGCATCACACTCCGGCTGCTCGTCCATGATCTCCACAAAACGAGTGAAACCGCTGACACCATTCTGGAACTGCTCCATAAACATGATCAGAGTATTGACCGGGCTGATGAACAGATTCACCGATACGATAAAGGTGGAATAATCACCAAAGGAGATACGTCCTGCATACAGGAACAGACCGCCGGCAATCAAAATAAATACATTGAATACATCGGTAATAAAAGATGTAGAAGAGTGGAACTTGGCCATGGCATCATAGGCACGGCGGGACGCATCCACAAACTGCTGGTCGCCCTTGATAAACTTATCCAATTCACGATCCGCATTGGTGTAAGCCTTTGTCACGCGAATACCGGTAACACTGCTCTCCACAGCAGCATTGATGGTGGCATTGCTCTTACGGCGATCCTGGAAGGCCTCCTTCATGGCCTTGCGGAAATGCAGCGTCACTACCACCAGGATAGGCACACAGGCAAAAATGATCAACGTCAGGATCCAGTCGATGCTCATCAGGTAACCAAAGGACAGAATGATCATCACAGAGCTGATCAACAGATTCTCCGGACCATGATGAGCCAGTTCACAGACCTCAAACAGATCGCTGGTAATGCGGGTCATGATCCGACCAGTCTCGTTGTTATCATAGAAAGTGTAAGGCAGCTTCTGTAAATGAGCGAACAGATCCTGTCGCATCTGGGACTGCATCTGCACACCGATAATGTGACCATAATACTGAACAAAATAGCGCATCAGCATACGGATCACATATAGGATCAGAACGGAAACACCGGCAATGACGATAGTTCCGTACATTTTTTGAGGAATGTAGACATTCAACATATTGTTGGTCACGATGGGATATACCATGCCGATCACGGAGATCAACAAGGATGCCAGCATATCCAATGCCAGCATTTTTTTATGAGGGCCATAGTAGTGAATAAATCGTTTAAACAAATCCATGTCAGTCTTCTCCTCTCATTTCCAGTGGTACATATGATTTACAACGGATTTTCTCCGATTCCGGGCAACCATAAAACGGCCTGTCACAGGGTACGCTCTGGGTAGCACCAATGGCCGTCAACTCGGCGATCACACCATTCCAAATCTCCTTATCCAGGCGATAGTGGGTGTAATATCCCTTTTTCACACCATAAACCAATCCTGCTTCCCGCAGGATCTTTAAATGTTGAGATACTGCCGATTCCGACAACTGACTGCGCAAAGCCAGCGCACCTACGCAGTAACCTCGCTCTGCCATCAGCTGCAATAGCAAAAATCGTTTAGGTTCTCCCAATGCTTTCAAGATCTTATCATCCATATCAGCTCCTCCTATCGACCAATATCGACATGACTATATTATACTCCTTTAAATTATTTTAGTCAACGCTAAATCATTTTATTGTGCAAGAAGATAAAACCTCTCATCTCACCATCACTATAAACATATTTTCCTGACAGCCTCTCTGTATCCCCTCTACAATAAAAGCCCCTCTTTATCCTGATTTCTCAAAACAAAGACGAGCTTTCTATTCCTTATCTGATTTTCTTGTCTGTCATAATATCCAGAATCACTCCATCGGTGTGATCCATTCCCTGTTTTCCGATCCGTGCCATATTTCGGATGCACTGCTCCGGTGTCTCTGCACAGATACCATCGCTGGCGCGTAACGCACCGCCATCCATGGCCGTTAATGCACACAACACAGCAGCGGCGGAACCAGTGCTCACTTTCAGAGCACATCCCACTTTACCGCCATCACAGATCATACCGGTGACGGTACCGGACATATTGCGGATGGCATGACTAATCTGTTCATCGGTGCCGCCCAGCAGATATACCATTCCAGCTGCTGCCGCTGTGGAAGAAGCCATGACGCAGCTGCACATAGGCGACAATTTACCAATGTGAGCATTGATATAACGATTGATCAAATGGCCAATTGCCAACGCCCGCACCGTCTTCTCGCGAGATGCTTCCACCGCACGGGCGGTCTCACTGATGGGTAGGATCACCACCAATCCCTTGGTACCGGCCCCGGAACTACTCATGGTAGGCAACGGACAGCCATCCAAACGACTCTCCGCGGCAGAAGCCACTTTCACCAGGATACGATTCAGCAGATCATTGGCAAACAGCTCCGATCCCAGACGCTGACGCAGCCCACCGGCGATCCCCACACCTACCTTTTTATCTTCGGAGTAGGTCGCCAGAGTCTCATTCATCGTCACACCATCCAGCAAAAACAACAGCGAATCTGCATCGATGTCATCCACCTGCTGACGGATCTGGGCTATGGTCATCTGCTGCAGACGTTCCACATGATCATTATCCCCAACAGACTTCTGTTCATTGTTCGTTTTCCACAGGATCTCTCCGTTTTTCTCCAGATGCACCATATTGGTGTGCGCATCCCGAATCAAAGAAGTCACGGTCTCCGTCATACCACAGATCTGACATCGTACGTACAGGCCTGTCTGCTGAGGATCCATGTTCACCGTCACACGCTCCTCTGCAATGTATCGACTTGCCTGCTGCCATATCTCCTCGGTCATATCCGACAACAGTTCCAACTGCTTGTCTGGATTTTTCAAACAGGCTCCCAAGGCAGCTGCATGATCCAACCCCACTTCACTGCAGTGAGGGATCCCGGCAGACATACCATTTTTATAGATCCCCGCATTGACAGACACCTGTATGGAGACGATCTCCTCGGTGATCTCCCTTCCGGCATAGGCTGCGCAAAGAGCTACGCACACCGGCTCCGTACATCCCAACGCGGGCACCACGTCTTTTCGTAGCAGTTCTACCATCCAGTGTTCCGCCATGATCGTCACCTCCCACTACTTACTTTATACAAATCTCTGGGCATAGCCACATCGACGGCACAGTTCCTCCGATGCCTGTCGGCAGGCAAAGCCCTCTACCATGGCCCTGGCTCTCGGCGAACTCAGGATGATCTCCACGTCTTCTTCAAAAATATTTCCCAGGGCAATGACACCATTGCTATCCAGACAGCAAGGAACCACCGTACCGTCACACAGGATCCCAAAATGATCCTTCAAACCCCAGCAGGACACTTCCTCTCCCTGGACTTCTGCTGCCAGATCCGGCCAGGCAAAGCGGTCGCCCCACTCCAAGTGAAGCTTGTCACGGATACGGATACCGCGGGTATTTTCCACCCAATGACCTTCCAGACGCTTGCGAAGGAACTCGAAGGTACGATCATTACGACCACCGTCATGGCCCCGATTCCATAGACGCAAGACAACGATGATCCCTGCCTGAGAAGCCTGATCTGCAAAGTCTGCCACCTGGGTCATATATTTCTCATAGGCTGCCTCATCCTGACCGGCAGTGCCGCCCAGTTCTCCCTCAAAGCTATGAAGAGAAATGCTGACCTTATGAGGCCCTGCCTGGATCAGTTCCTGTCCCCGGCGGGCCAGCAACGTACCATTGGTGGTAATGATAGACCGAAACCCCTGCTCCCTTGCCATACCGATAAACTCAGGCAGCTGAGGGTGAGACAGTGGTTCTCCCATAAGGTGATAATAAATATGATTGGTCTTCCCCTGCAATCTCTGCAGAATCTGCCCAAATTGCTCTCTGGTCATTCGTCCCGGTGTACGGGAATGGCCGTGACAGAAAGAACAGCTCATATTGCAAATATTTGTAATTTCAATATAGACTTTGGCGTACATACTCCCTCTCATGCCCTAGCGGATAAAGCCCATGTCTTCATGACGAGCGGCCACCACCGAGAAAGCATCTTCCGCGATATCCACCGCCAGAGCAATATCCTCTCTGGTAAGGGCGGCATTGATAAAGTGATTGTGGTGACTGGTCAAAAACAGACCACGGCTGACACACTCTGCCACCCACTCCTGATGGAGCATCAGGCTGTCATCGTTGGCGATCCGCAGATAAAACAGCGCCGGCTCACCGGATACCTTCAAATCAAAACCATGTGCCTTACCGGCAGTTACGAAACCATCGGTCAGTTCGGTGCCCAACTGACGGAACAGCTTGGGAGTATCCAACTTTTTCATCTTTTCGATGGTGGCAATGCAGGCCGCAAAGGGCTCTGCACTCATCCAATAAGAACCAGTATAGCTTAAACTGGAGGCCGCAGCACGGAGACTTTCCACGCCGCAGGCAGCGGACATGTTGTAGCCGTTTGCCAATGCCTTGCAGAAGCAGATGATATCTGCCTTGAAGCCATAGTAATGGTCGCTTCCCTTCAGATCCAATCGGAAGCCTGCACGAACATCATCAATGATCAGCACGATACCGTGTTTGGTGCAGAAGTTTCTTACAGCAGCCCAATATTCAGGAGTGGCACAGCGGTTGTCAAAGAAATTGCCATGGTCATAAGGCTGAGCGATCAACGCAGCTACATCTCCCTTGGCAAAGTCCCAGGCTTTTTCCAGGGCAGGGATGTCAAACCAGGGAACCACGATATTGTTGGCTACTTCCTCCGGCAGGATACCGGGATAGTCTGCCTTCATGGCCCAGGGCTGGTTGCCATGGTAATAGCCACGCAGGAAAATGGTCTTCTTTCTTCCGGTGGCGGCACGGGCCGTCAGATTGGCAAAGGTGGTGGCATCGGTACCATTCTTCATAAAGAAGGCCCAGTCAGCGCAGTCTACCGTATCCACCAACAGTTCCGCACACTCCACCATCTTGTAGGAAGGAGCGGTAGTGCAGTTGCCCACCTTTAACTGCTCCATGGCAGCCCGGTCCACATCCGGGTCACCATAGCCCAGCACATTAGGACCATACGCACACATAAAGTCCAGATAGCGATTGCCATCCATGTCCCAGAAATAGGTTCCCTCTGCTCGGGAAGAGATCAGAGGCCATTTTTCCAGGGGCAGGAACAGCCCCTCACTGGGGCCCAAATGGCCATACACACCGGAGGGGATCACTTTCAGCGCACGATCAAACCAGGCGCGGCTCTTTTCATGGGAATATTCCGGATATCTACTCATAACGTTCTTCCCTCCTTAGCCTAAATAAACAGACACACGATCCAAAATGCGATTGACATTGTCCAGCATGTTGATCATACCACGAAGGTAGATGGTACCCTTGCACATCTCGTTGATGGTGGACACCTTACCGGCAAACAAGCCTGCAGCCAGGTCCAGGTCTTCAAACTCCATAATGGCTCTGGGATTTTCACAGCGTTCCTTGATGGTGGTGAAATGCTTGTCCTTTACTCGAAGAGTGATATAGGCGATGTCTTTAATGCCCAGAGAAATATCACCGTCCACCGTATAATCGGCAGAAACCATAGAAATAGAATCGTTGTTTGCCAGGGCAGAGATGGCTCCGGCAATGGTATAGAGTGTCAGAGTGGTACTCTTTTCAAAGAAAGCACGATCCTGCATCGCTTCCTCAGAAGGGCGCAAAACGGCATTCAATCGGTCGGTCAGCTTCGTAAAAGGCCCCAGCAGGAACGTAAGTACCTGCACCGGATTTTTCACCGGCATACCAGGCTTGGAATGGTCGATCAGATCATTAAATGCTTCCACGGAAGAAAAGGACATCTTACAGGTGCATCCCTCATCGCCCTCAGTCATGCGACAGCCCTCACGGGTAAAGTGGAAAGTGCAGCAGGGACCGTCTTTGACACTGAAGCACAGGGAAACCGGTTTTTTCAGTCCCGCCAGGATCGAACGAGCCTCATCATCCAGCTGACACAAATTCTCTAAGGTACCCAACACGCCGTACATGTTCACATACGCCATTGCTTTTGTCTCTATCATGGTTCTTACCTCCGTTTCTTACTAATAAATATAACATATTTTCTTAGTTTCGCTATAAAATCTTTTAGAAGGACTCCATTATTTTTGAAAAAGCCTCTCGTAAATTCGCAAAATTAAAACAAGAAGGCTCCGCATCACTTGCAAAGCCTTCTCTCATTTTCGTTTTGTTTTTTCACTTATATGATCGAGAGTACAGCGACCAGCATGGACAAACTGTTTCTCATAGTTCAATTCTACGATTGCTTACAATAGTTCTCCTACAAGGGAATTCACAGTCAGCACCACTACGATATACAGCAGCGCAATCACATTCGTCCAGGTGCTTGCTTTTATTTTTCCTATTTTGCGGAGTACAAACGACAAAATGACTGCCACAATAGCCACAATAAAATAGGTTTCTCCCAGCGTCAGTGTGGCGTCATACAGCACCTTTCCAAAAGCACTATCGGGCCTGATTCCTGTAATCCCCCATAACATACCTAATCCAGATCCAAAGGTGTAAGGGCCCACAGAGAACATGTTTACGATCAAACTGATTTTTTCTCCTTTTGAGTTGTCCTTCCACTTTTTTCGTCTCAGAATATAATCAAGCAAAAATACAATGCCTGCTGCTACTAAAGTTATCGTGATCCATGGATTCATAATTTCTCGTCTCCTCTGCAGAAATATTCAAAGGCTATTTCCACATAAAAGCGTCAGTATCAAAACCGCATCGATCTGGCACAACTAAATTATATCGAATCTCGGGTGCTTTTTCAAGTACTTTACCCTATCTGGCTTTATCACAAAACAACACCGGGGAAAACGACCAACCGATGCAATAGAGCAACGAGAATAGCCCTCATAAATACTTATTCTAAAGTAAGAACATAAATACCATCCTCATAATTAAGTTCTATAACATCATTCGTTGTAGTGTACGCAAAGTTCAAGAAACCATTATTAGGTCTTGTGATTACAAACTCATCATTTTCAATCGCCCAAGTTAATTCCTGCGTTTCTCCACTTTCTTCCCAAGAGCCTGTTCCATCTTCATTAATAATCATTTTCACAGGCATAGTATCATTTCCATTAGTAGTTCCAACCCAAGTTCCAACAAATTTTAATTCATCTTTTTCGCTTGAAGCATTAGCCTCATGTTCTGTTGATTCATTAGTTGTTTGATTAGTAGTTCCACTTGTTTCTTCTGTAGCATTTTCACCACAAGCGACAAGGGAAAGACACACTATAGTAGCAATAAGTAATGCAAATACCTTTTTCATTGTAAATTTCATTGGATAGGCTCCCTTAACTTCTTTGACTTGTTCCGCAAATTGTACCCCAAGAATATGGCAGATATTCCGCAAAGTCAATATCCAACACAAAATGAAGAAACCCGAAAACCCTTGATTTGCAAGGGTTTTCGGGTTCTCAAATCTCTCAGAAAGGTGCGGGATTTATTCCCACTCGATGGGGGATTTTTGTCTTTGTAGATATGTGGTGGTAGCCACTATAATAGCTTTCGATATATAGTGCTATTATACCAATTGCTTTGTTTTACCGGACTTTTGTTGGTCAAAAGTTGGTCACAGCTTTTGGGGAAATACGGCTCAAAGCTTGCGTTGTCACTGCCTTTGCCATAGCGGATGGTACCATCTTACAAGTTTGTTGATCAGCTCATATGTATATCTAAATATAGTTTTTGTATATATCGTAGCCGAAGAGTAATTGTTCTGCATTGTGACAATCTGATGCGAAAAGTATGGGTTTTCCCGCATCAGCCCATTGGGTCAGAATATCGCCGGTCGGGTAAGCTTCCCTGATGTAGGCTCTGGCAATGCCACCGGTGTTGACTTCCAGGGCAACCGGAGAGGACATTAAGGAGGCCAGGGCCTTACTCGCCGCTACTTGATATCTTGGGTGTTGAGGGTCAAACAGATCTCCGGAAGCATTGAACTTCTTAATCAAAATGTCCCACGATTTGACACCAGGTTTTCCGGTACACATCTGCCACAGTTTCATAGTAATCCTGTTCCACACCAAGGAGAATTTTGATTTTGCCCCGGTATTTTTCCTGCAACGCCCGGATTTCCGCAATATATTCCTGTGTCCCTGTTTGAGTCATACAGTAGCTTTCATCAAAAAATGTGTAGCTATGGCCGGAAAACCCTACTTCCGGACAACCCAAACAGATCGCTTCATGAACAATTTCCTCTGGACTGTTTTTACCGTCGCAAAACTGCGTATGGGTGTGGTAATTGGAGGGGATCATTTTGTCATTTTCTCCTGCTTGACCTTATGGTCGATAATATGCCGGGAAGCCAGCTCTTTGTGAACATCTTCCACGCTGATGCCCATTTGCACCATTAGCACCATTGCGTGATAGGCTAGATCGGCAAGCTCGTAGACAGTCT
>JAFYLG010000202.1 GCA_017537225.1 Lachnospiraceae bacterium | reverse complement strand
GCCCAGTTCCTTTACGGCACGCATGGCGTAGAGTGCAGCCATGGCAGGCCCCTTGTCATCGGCAGAACCTCTGCCATAAAGAAGGCCGTCCTTTACCACCGGAGCAAAAGGCTCCGTGATCTGCCAGCCTTCTCCGGCAGGAACTACATCCAGGTGGGCCAGGATATCCAGACAGGCAGGACCGTCATTCAGGTCTGCTGTCAGCACATAATTCTCGTAATTCTTCACAGGAAAGCCGCAGCGGGTCAGGATCTTCTCGGCCTCCTCAAACACCTGAGCATTGCCTTCACCAAAAGGCATCCCAGGTTTGGCCTCCATCTTTTCACTGTTAATGGCGATCAGCGCACAGGCATCTGCCACCATCTCCTCCACGTGGGCATCCATATATTCACGGATCCGATCTAACATAAGATTGTCCTCTCTTTCCGAATTTCTCTCTCCAGTATACCACTGTTCCCTCCTGTTTTACAAGGGCAGCCACCCTCCGTCCACAAATTTCTTTCATCTTTTTCAATTTTCTAGTAGCATTTTGCGGAAGGATTTGGTAGAATAACTTTCATCACCTAACGTGGTAAAGAGATAAAGATTTTGACAATAACGTCAGTGTCTGACCGACACGGAAAGGACGAAATATTATGACGATTCGCATTGGTATTTTAGGCTATGGCAATCTGGGCCGCGGCATCGAGTGTGCCGTAAAGCAAAACAACGACATGGAGCTGGCAGCGGTGTTTACCCGCCGGGATCCTTCTACCGTACATATTTTGACTGAGAGTGCTACTGTGGCTCATGTAGACTCCATCCCGGACTGGAAGGACCAGATCGATATACTGATCCTCTGTGGCGGCAGCGCCACCGATCTGCCGGAGCAGACTCCCAAGTACGCTCAGTGGTTTAACGTAGTGGACAGTTTTGATACCCACGCCCGCATCCCCGAGCACTTTGCCAACGTGGACGCTGCCGCTAAGGCATCCGGCAAGATCGGTATCATCTCCGTGGGCTGGGATCCCGGTATGTTCTCTTTAAATCGCCTCTATGCCAATGCCGTCCTGCCCGATGGACAGGATTACACCTTCTGGGGCAAGGGCGTCAGCCAGGGTCATTCCGATGCCATCCGCCGCATCCCCGGAGTCAAAAACGCCAAGCAGTATACTGTGCCTGTGGATGAGGCACTGGCCGCTGTACGCGCTGGTGAAAATCCCCAGCTGACCACCCGCCAAAAGCATACCCGCGACTGCTATGTAGTCCTGGAAGAAGGTGCCGATGCTGCTCAGATCGAAGAGACCATCAAGACCATGCCCAACTACTTTGCTGACTACGACACCACCGTTCACTTCATCAGTGAAGAAGAGCTGGCCAGAGATCACAGTGGCATTCCTCACGGCGGTTTTGTTCTGCGTTGTGGCCAGACCGGCTGGAACGGCGAGCACAAGCACATCATCGAGTACAACCTGAAGCTGGACTCCAATCCAGAGTTTACCTCCAGCGTCATCACTGCTTACGCCAGAGCCGCCTATCGCCTGGCTCAGGAAGGTCAGACCGGCTGCAAGACCGTATTCGACATCGCACCGGTATATTTGAGCGCTATGAGCCCCGAGGAGATGCGAGCTAAGCTGCTGTAATTTTCCTGCGGACATCGTTTCCCAGTTCGTTTCCCGCAATAAAAAAAGAATCCTACCGCATGGCTGCGATGGATTCTTTTTTTATTACAGCAGGATCTCTCCACTAAACACCTCAGTGGCCGGACCGGTCATTTCCACTTCACCATTTTCCTGATTCCAGTGGATCTGCAGGTCACCGCCCAACAGGCTCACGGTCACAGTAGTATCTACAAAACCTGCCAGCATAGCTGCGATGGCACTGGCGCAGGCACCGGTACCACAGGCCATGGTCTCACCGGAACCACGCTCCCACACCCGCATCTCCAAATGCTGACGATCGTGCACCACGATGAATTCTACATTGGTGCGGTTGGCAAAGCGGGACATCTTCTCCATGACAGGCCCCAGAGTCAGTACGGGAGCCTGAGACATATCTTCAAAGAACATAATGGTGTGAGGATTGCCCATGGAGATACCGATGGTCTCCACCGTCTCGGGCATGGTGTCATTCCAGCCGTCTGCGTCGCTGACCTTCAGTTCTTCCCACACAGGCAGCTGAGCAACATCGGCAGCCTCACCCATCAGGATCTGCTCTCCATCCCACAGAGGGATCTCCTGCTCGTTACTGGTCAGGACAGGCGCGCCCATATCTACTTTCAGCAATACCGCCTTGTCATCTTCCACCGTCACATCGATGGTCTTGATACCAGCCAGAGTCTCAATGGTGATGATGGTCTTATCGGTTAGTTTGTGGTCATACACATACTTGGCCACACTGCGGATGCCGTTGCCGCACATACTGCCACGGGAGCCATCCAGGTTGTACATATCCATAAAGAAGTCAGCCACCTCGGAGGTCTTGATCAGGATCAGACCGTCAGAACCGATACCAAAATGGCGATCACTGACCTGGATCGCCACTTCCTCCGGCGTCTTGTCTGTGATCTGCTCCCATGGAGTAGTAACACAATCTACATATAC
Source organism: Lachnospiraceae bacterium (assembly GCA_017537225.1). GTDB lineage: Bacteria > Bacillota > Clostridia > Lachnospirales > Lachnospiraceae > RGIG7193. The sequence goes on along the minus strand of JAFYLG010000202.1, from coordinate 1,883 downwards.
ATAATCATTGCCGATGCCGTGCATCTTGGTAAATTTCATAGCTGTTCTCCTCCCGTCTTCTTGAAATTACTGCTTCTATAGGCTGATTTCGTTTTCACTCATTTCTTGCCTTTCATTTCTTACATCTATTTTCTCTAATATTCTTTTATTTACTTTCTATTTCATCTATTTTCATCTTTTATTTATATCCTGTTATATATCTTTTCATAGTTCATTTACCAGTCGTTCCAGACTATGGCACAGATAACGGATATTCTTTTCCTCAAAAATCACATCCCGTTTGGTATGGATCCGATCCATATACAGTCCGATCATCTTGTGCTTTTTCATGGAGGATAGGGCCACATGTACGGGGAAGTTTTTCTGGTCAGAAGGATAGTGGGTGGTAGATGCTTTTTCGATATGTATGGTCATCTCCTCCGTATTCAAAAAGCACATCCGCAGAAGATCATCGTATCGCTCCATCACCGGCTTGTTGCGAAGCAGCAACATATGATCACCATCCGACACACAGTCCAGATTGATCAGCAACTTGTCCTTCATTGTCTCCTTGTGATTCTTATTGAATTGGGCCGATCCCAGCAGACCGTTTTCTTCATTATCAAAAAGCACCACGCAGATCTTGCTCCGCTGCTCCTGGTCCAATCCAGCCAGCAACTCCAACAGCGTGACCACACCAGAGGTATTGTCGTTGGCCGTATACTCATTGGGCTTTCCCAGCATCATCACATACAGCATCACCGCCATCATCACCGCAAAAGAGATCCAGTAATTTAGTAAAAACATATTGTTGCGGGAATTTAAGAAAGCCAGACACAACATCATCAGCAACAAGAACGGAACTGCCACCAACAGGCTATACACCACAGTAAATAATATGTTCCTGGGAGCGATCATGTTGGGAAAAGGCATTTTGGCACAGGTGTCATAGTGAGCACCTAATACCACCTTGGCCTGGTCTACGTCACCAATGATTATATTGCGGCTGCGGATCAGCCCACTCTCTTCTACCTGCATCTCAGGGAAATATTCTTTTACCAAGTCCATAAACCGCTGTTTCTGCGCTTTGGTTTTTCTCATCTGGTATTCTGCCAGAATCCTTTTGGATAATTCCGTCATGCCGATTCCCCATTCCTTATCTGTCATCGTTTGGCACAAAAGCTCTCGCCAAAGCCTGTCCTCTGTGCATTCTCTCTCAAATACAAAAACGGCGCTCCGACTCCTCAGAACGCCGCAACTCTTTACCACATCATAGCACAAAAGTGCTCCCTTGTAAAGAATCTCCCTCACGGAAATTCCCGCAAACTTTTTTCACAGGCATCTTCCAGAAAATATATTTTTCTGCTATACTATAATAGATGTATTGTGCGCATAGAGATAGTCCCTCGCAGGCTATCTGGCGTACCCTGTAAGAAAAGTTATTTCCCCAAAAAAGGAGAATCCCATGAGTATTTTAACCGTAGAACATCTGTCCCACGGCTTTGGCGACCGTGCCATCTTCACCGACGTATCCTTCCGCCTGTTAAAGGGCGAGCACATTGGCCTGATCGGTGCCAACGGCGAAGGTAAGTCCACCTTTATGAGTATCATCACCGACAAGCTGATGCCCGATGAGGGTACCATCCAGTGGTCCAAAAATGTCCGCGTCGGCTATCTGGATCAGCACACCGTCCTGGAAAAGGGCATGACCATCCGCGATGTGCTCCAGTCTGCTTTTGCCTATCTCTTTGAGATGGAAGCACAGATGAACGAGATTTGTGAGAAGCTGGGCGATGTGGATGAGGAAGAAATGATGGCCCTGATGGATGAGCTGGCTGTGATCCAGGACACCCTGACCCTCCATGATTTCTATATCATCGACGCTAAGGTAGAGGAAGTAGGTC